>NZ_JBDMZG010000168.1:0-7124 GCF_039769035.1 Pacificibacter sp. | reverse complement strand
TGGTTGAAGATTATCAGGACCGCGGCGAGCCGTTCAACATGGGCATGGTGTTTCCGGTCTCTACACACAACTACGAAATCCGCTATTGGTTGGCGGCTGGCGGGCTAGAGCCTGGCTACTACTCTCCAGAAGATGTGAGCGGCACGATTGGTGCGGACGTCTTCCTGTCGGTGACGCCACCTCCACAAATGCCATCCACAATGGAAGCGGGCACCATCAACGGCTACGCCGTAGGTGAACCGTGGAACCAACAAGCCGTGTTCAAAGGCATCGGTGTGCCAGTCATCACCGACTATGACATGTGGAAGAACAACCCTGAAAAAGTGTTCGGTATCACCAAGCAGTTTGCTGAAGAAAACCCGAACACGACCATCGCCTTGACCAAGGCATTGATCCGCGCTGCGATCTGGTTGGATGAAAACGACAACGCGAACCGCGAAGAAGCTGTCGAAATCCTGTCTCGTTCTGAATACGTCGGCGCCGATTCCGAAGTGATCGCGAACTCCATGACGGGCTTCTTCGAGTTTGAAAAAGGCGATGTGCGTCCTGCACCAGACTTCAACGTGTTCTTCCGCTATAACGCGACATACCCGTTCTATTCGGATGCGATCTGGTATCTGACGCAAATGCGTCGTTGGGGTCAAATTGCTGAACCTGTTTCGGATGAATGGTTCATCGAAAAAGCCAAAGAAGTTTACCGTCCTGACATCTACCTCGAAGCCGCGCGCATGCTGGTTGATGACGGCATGGCAAACGAAGCGGACTTCCCATGGGATAGCGACGGCTTCAAAGAGCCAACCCCTGCGGCTGACATCATCGATGGCATTCCTTTCGATGGACGTGCGCCAAACGCATATCTGGAAAGCCTGCCAATCGGCCTGAAAGGTTCCCAAAAACTCGTTGACGGTGTGATCACCGAATAACCCCTTTGCGCCGCGGCATAAGCTGCGGCGCATTTCTTATTCTCGATAGCCAAAAGGCCAAAGCAAATGACCGCAATTGATCCTGAAACTCTCTCCGCCGAAGCCCGCCGCGCAAAGCTTTTTACGCGGATCAACAAAGCAGATGCTTGGTTTCAAGTGTTTGGTCTGGCGTGGCTGACGCCGCTGCTTAAGGCCGCAGCGGGCGATAATCCGCGCGCACAAATGTCCGAAATTTGGCGCCTGCTATGTGTGCCACTGTTGGCCATCGCGATTTTCCTTGTCGCTTGGGGGACGTTGGCGCCAAAGGTGCAAACTTCACTGGGTGCGATCCCCGGTCCGGCACAAGTCTGGGAACAGGCCATTAACCTGAATGATGACGCGGTGCGCGAGCGCGAAAAAGAGGCGGCATTTTATCAACGTCAAGACAAACGCAACGCTGATCTGATCGCCAATGGTCGCGCAGATGATGTCAAAGAACGTCAATATACAGGCCGTCCAACATATTACGCGCAAATCTGGACCTCGATCACCACTGTGTTTTTCGGCTTTCTGATTGCGTCAATTATCGCGATCCCATTGGGGATCATGGCGGGGCTGTCGGCCACGGCCAATGCCACGATCAACCCGCTGATCCAGATTTTCAAACCGGTTAGCCCACTGGCGTGGTTGCCGATTGTGACGATGATCGTCTCCGCGCTTTACACCACCAATGACGGGATGTTTTCCAAATCCTTCCTTGTATCGGCCATCACTGTGACGCTGTGTTCGCTTTGGCCAACATTGATCAACACAGCCCTCGGCGTGTCGTCGATCGACAAGGACTTGGTGTCGGTATCCAAAGTTCTCAAAATGTCGACTTATTCCAAAATCACCAAACTGGTTTTGCCTTCTGCCCTGCCGTTGATCTTCACGGGTTTGCGCCTGTCGCTGGGTGTGGGCTGGATGGTGCTGATCGCGGCAGAAATGCTGGCGCAAAACCCTGGTCTTGGAAAATTCGTCTGGGATGAATTCCAGAACGGGTCATCGCAATCACTCGCCAAAATCATGGTCGCTGTCTTCACCATCGGGATCATCGGCTTCTTGCTCGACCGCGTGATGTATGCGCTGCAATCCATGTTCACCTTTACAGAGAACCGGTAATCATCATGAGCATTCTGAGTTTTCAAAACGTGTTCAAAGGCTTTGGCCAAGGCACTCACCGCAACGACGTGTTGCATGACATCAACCTTGATGTGGCGGAGGGCGAATTTGTTGCCATCCTTGGATTTTCTGGTACCGGTAAATCCACACTTATGAACCTGATCGCAGGACTGGATACACCAGACAGCGGGACCGTCACATTCAAGGGCGCCCCGATCAAAGGACCAGGCCCAGAGCGTGGTTTGGTGTTTCAAAGCTATTCACTGATGCCGTGGTTGACCGTGGGCGGAAATGTTGGGCTTGCCGTGGATGCAGTGTTCCCGAAGCTGTCCAAGGAAGAACGGGAAGCCAAGATCGACCACTACGTTGGCATGGTCGGGCTACCACACGCGAAATCGCGCCGCCCTTCGGAATTATCGGGTGGCATGCGCCAACGTGTGTCAGTTGCCCGTGCGCTAGCGATGAACCCTGAAATGTTGCTGCTTGATGAACCGCTTAGCGCGCTGGATGCGTTGACCCGTGCAAATCTTGCGGATGAGATTTTGGATATTTGGGAGAAGGACAAAAAAACCTGCATCCTGATTACCAATGATGTGGACGAGGCGATTTTGCTCGCCGACCGGATCATTCCGTTAAACCCTGATGGAACATTGGGCGAGGCTGTGACGGTCAATATTCCGCGTCCACGCGACCGTGCTGCGATGAATGATGATACAACGTTCAAAGCCCTGCGGATGCGCGTCACCAATTATCTAATGGACGTGGGTATCGCCGCCAAGGTCGAGGAAACCCGACACCTGCCGAAGGTTACGCCGATCCATTCCGTACCTGCTGCTGTGGCCAGTGCCCAAGAGAGCGGCATCACAGAACGCTATTTGAACTTTTCGCAGCTCGACAAGGTTTACCCGACGCCAAAAGGTCCACTGACAGTTGTCGAAAATTTTGATCTCAAGGTGAACAAAGGCGAATTCATCAGCCTCATCGGTCACTCCGGCTGCGGTAAATCCACTGTGCTAACCATGGCCGCCGGACTGAACCCGATCTCAAAAGGGGCCATTCGTCTGGACGGCTGGAACGTCGAAGGTGCTGACCCTGAACGCGCCGTTGTGTTCCAATCGCCCAATCTGTTTCCATGGCTCAGCGCCAAGGAAAACGTGGCCATTGGTGTGGACAAAGTTTACCCAAAAGCATCGCAGGCTGAACGGCAGGACGTGATCGAATATTATCTGGAACGGGTCGGTCTGGCCGATGCGATGGATAAACAAGCGTCGTCCATGTCCAACGGCATGAAACAGCGTGTGGGCATCGCACGCGCCTTTGCCTTATCGCCCAAATTGCTTTTGCTCGATGAACCGTTTGGCATGCTCGACAGTTTGACCCGTTGGGAGCTGCAAGAGGTGCTGATGGAGGTCTGGTCGCGCACCAAGGTGACTGCCGTTTGTGTGACACATGACGTCGATGAGGCGATCCTGCTCGCGGACCGTGTGGTGATGATGACCAACGGACCACAAGCCACCATCGGCAAGATCACAGATGTGAAGCTGCCGCGTCCACGCACCCGCAAGGCGCTGCTAGAACATCCCGATTATTATAATTACCGCGCCGAGGTTCTGGATTTCCTAGAGGAATACGAACATGGCGCAAAACCAAAACCCAAACCAATTGCGGCGGAATAATTCATGACCCAGAAACTGATCGTCATTGGTGCAGGCATGGCAACAGGCCGCGCGTTAGAGCATCTTTTTGACGCAAATGCGGATGTCGATGTGACCCTGTTTAACGCGGAACCACGAGGCAATTATAACCGCATCATGCTGTCGCCTGTTTTGTCGGGGGATAAGTCCTACGCCGAAATCGTGACCCATGACGATGCGTGGTATGCGGCCAATAATGTGACATGTCGGTTTGGCGAGCGCATCGCCAGCATCGACCGCGCCGCCAAGACAGTGACCGCCGAAAACGGCGATGTTCTGGCGTACGATAAATTGATTTTCGGCACGGGATCGAACCCGTTTATGATCCCACTGCCTGGCCACGATTTGGAAGGTGTCATCGCATACCGCGATCTGGAAGACACTCAAACCATGATGGACCTTGGCCCTGATAATACCTGCGTCGTGATCGGTGGTGGTTTGCTAGGACTAGAAGCCGCCGCAGGCATGGCCGCGCGCGGAGTGGATGTGACCGTGGTTCATATCATGGGCCACTTGATGGAACGGCAGTTGGACGAGGCGGCCGGATATTTGCTGCGCAAGGCGCTAGTGGACAAGGGCATCACCGTCAAATGCTCTGCCAATTCCAAAGAAATCCTTGGCGAAAATGGGCGGGTGAAAGCGCTGTTGCTGGATGACGGCACCGAACTGCCTTGCGACCTGTTGGTCATGGCCGTGGGCATTCGACCCAATGTGAAACTTGCCCAAGACTGCGGGCTTGCCGTTAGCAAAGGCATTCATGTGGATGACCAGATGGTGACATCGGATGCCGACATCTTGGCCGTCGGTGAATGTGTGGAACACGACGGGGCAATTTTTGGGCTTGTCGCGCCGCTGTATGATCAGGCGAAAGTCGCCGCACAAACCCTTTTGGGCGAAGCTGGTAAATTTGTGCAAAAAGAGCTGTCGACCAAACTGAAGGTCACAGGCTGTGATCTGTTCAGCGCGGGCGATTTTGCCGATGGGGAGGGCCGCGAAGACATCGTCTTTCGTGATCCTGCACGCGGCGTTTACCGTCGCTTGGTTTTGGAAAACAACATTGTCATCGGCGCAGTCATGTATGGCGACACGGCCGACAGCAATTGGTTCTTTGGCCTGATCCGCGACAAGACCGATATCACAGACATGCGCGAAACATTGATATTCGGCCCTGCGTATCAGGGGGGCGGTGCGTCGGACCCGCTCTTAGCCGTTGCAGCCTTACCGCGTGAGGCGGAAATCTGTGGGTGCAACGGCATTTGTAAAGGTCAGATTGAGGATGCAATCGCCGCAGGGGCGACTGATCTTGGTGCTGTGCGCAGCGTCACCAAGGCGTCGGGATCTTGCGGGACGTGCACTGGATTGGTGGAGCAAGTCCTCGCGGTAACCTTGGGCGATGATTTTGTGATCCCAGCGGCCGCATCAATTTGCGGCTGCACGGATATGACCCACGAAGACGTGCGGCGTATGATCAAATCCCAAAAACTAAGATCGATGCCAGCCGTTTGGCAGGAATGTGGGTGGAAGACATCTTGCGGCTGTCACGTTTGTCGACCTGCGTTGAACTTCTATTTGCTCGCCGATTGTCCGCTTGAATACCAAGACGACCCGCAGTCGCGTTTCATTAATGAACGTAAACACGCGAATATTCAAAAAGATGGTACATTCTCTGTCGTGCCGCGCATGTGGGGCGGGATCACCACGCCGGACGAATTGCGGGCCATCGCGGATGCCGCCGACAAATACATGGTGCCAACGGTCAAGGTGACTGGCGGACAGCGGATTGATTTGCTCGGCGTTAAAGGCGAAGATTTGCCTGCCATTTGGAAAGACCTCAATGATGCTGGCATGGTATCAGGTCACGCCTATTCTAAAGGGCTGCGCACCGTGAAAACCTGTGTTGGGACGGATCACTGCCGATTTGGGACGCAAGACAGCACCGGCCTTGGGATCAAGCTGGAAAAAACGCTTTGGGGATCATGGACACCGCATAAGTTAAAGCTTGGTGTGTCGGGTTGCCCGCGCAACTGCGCAGAGGCCACCTGCAAAGATATCGGGATCGTTTGTGTCGATAGCGGCTATCAGATCAGCATCGGTGGCGCGGCAGGCATGGACGTGCGTGAAACCGAATTGCTGCTTCAAGTCCCCAATGAGGATGAAGCAATTGCCGTGATCAAAGCTGTCACACAGCTATACCGTGAGAACGCGAAATATCTGGACCGCATCTATAAATGGATGGCCAAGGTTGGGTTGGATTGGATCACTGAACAGGTGACTGATCTGAACAATCGCACTGCCCTTGTTGATCGCTTCGAGTTGTCGCAATCCATTTATCGCCGCGACCCTTGGGCGGATCACGTCACGACGAAAGCGGCCACATATGCCCCTGTCGCAGACCTAACACTGGAGGCCGCAGAATGAGCGACTGGATTGATATCGCGGCCCTTGATGATGTGCCACAACGCGGGGCGCGGCTGGTCAAAACGGTGCACGGCTGTGTCGCGGTATTTCGCACTGGCGCCGATGAGGTCTATGCGCTCGACAACGCTTGCCCCCATAAAAACGGACCATTGGCAGAAGGGATCGTCCATGGATCTTCGGTGACTTGTCCGCTGCACAATTGGGTCATTTCATTGGAAACGGGTCTTGTTCAAGGAGCCGATGAGGGCCGCGTCAACACCTATCCGGCGCGTGTTGAAAACGGTCGGATCAGTCTAGATGCTGCATTCTTGCGCGGGCGGGCCGTGGCATGACGCTAACCAAAACAACCTGCCCCTACTGCGGGGTTGGCTGTGGCGTTCTGGCGGGCGCAGATGGGACGATCAAAGGCGATCCTGATCACCCAGCGAATTTTGGGCGTTTGTGCTCTAAGGGGTCGGCGCTCGGCGAGACCCTCGATCTCGAGGGTCGTCTTCTCGCCCCGCAGATCGGCAAATGTGACGCGAGTTGGGATGATGCGCTTGATATGGTTGCGACGATGTTTAGTGACGCAATCCGCGAACATGGCCCCGATAGCGTGGCATTCTATGTCTCGGGTCAACTGCTGACCGAAGACTATTACGTCGCCAATAAGCTGATGAAAGGGTTCATCGGCTCTGCAAATATCGACACCAATTCAAGGCTTTGCATGGCGTCATCCGTGGCGGGTCACAAACGGGCCTTTGGGTCCGACACGGTGCCGGGCACCTATGCGGACCTGGAACAGGCCGACATGATCGTGCTGGTTGGATCGAACCTTGCGTGGTGCCATCCTATTTTGCACCAACGCATCGCAGCGGCGAAAGCGGCGCGTCCTGACATGCGCGTTGTGAACATTGATCCGCGCAAAACCGCCACGTCTGAACTTGCTGACATACATCTGCGGATTGCC
>NZ_JBDMZG010000167.1:0-3328 GCF_039769035.1 Pacificibacter sp. | reverse complement strand
TGGATTTTCACTTTGCGCCTGCCTTGGGAGTTGGGCGCAGATTTCTTTCTGCGGCATTTGATAGACGGCGATCCCGCATCGAACACGTTGGCCTGGCGTTGGGTTGCGGGCATTCAAACTAAGGGGCGGCCCTACATCGCGCGTGTTTCAAATATTTCCAAATTTACCAACGGGCGGTTTTGTCCGACCCACCAGATAACTACGAATGTCACGCCGATTGACGATGCGAGCGATCATTTGCGCAAAAGGCTTCCGGATGCGGCGGCGCCAGCAGATGTGCCGAATGAGTTTCTGCTGGTGGTCACAGAAGATGATATGCAGATTGTAGACGCGCTGCCTCATGCGCCTGTGGCAACGATAGGGGCGCTGGCAACGACAGGCGGATCACCCTTGCCTGTAGCAGAGTTAGCTCAACGCTTTGCGTCAGGCGCGATGCAGGACGCCTGTGGTGGCACTGTGGTCATCAATCAAAACGCATGGGCAAACGAAATCATTGAGGCTTGTGAACGGTACCAAACAAAAACGGTGGTTACAGGGTATGCGCCCATCGGGCCGACCGCGACCGCACTTGCAGAAGCACATCCCGATCTGACAGCAGCGGGGATTAACCTTATTCAAGTGCGCCGCTCGTTCGATACAATCGCTTGGCCTCACGCAACCAAAGGATTTTTCGCGATGAAAAAAGCGGTGCCGTCCGTTTTGGAAAAACTTGGTATTACTCACTGATCAAGTACACATCTGTTTTTGCGCCAGCTTCGCTAGAGTAGCCATTCAAGAATCTCTTTGATCGTATCGCTGTTCGTGCTCTAGTCGAGTGGTAGCATTTCGGGAGGAACCATGTGCGCTGTGTTGGGAAGATGTCTGGGCCACCCGCACGGTAAGGCTCAGGAGTGGTGGCCGCCCCCCTGTTAGGTGAGCGTCTATTTTCAGTTTTCTGACATCACACTCTCATCGGAGATACCTATGACACCGAACCTTACATCTGGGGCTGAGAGCCTTGAGATATCTTGGCCTGACGGCACCGTCGGCCAGTTTCCGTATATTTGGCTGCGTGACAGCGATCCTTCCGGCTTTCACGCCAAAACAGGGGAGCGTGACTTTGACCTTACCAGCGTGCCGCTTGACCTCGCGCCGCATGAGGCTGAAATCACTGCTGATGCCTTGATCCTGACGTGGACGTCAGGGGCGGCGCCAAGTCGATTTGATCTTGATTGGGTCAAAGCGCATCGGCCCGGACAAGTACGCTATGATCCCGCGGATATTGCACCTGTTCCTTGGCGCGCCGAGCTTGGCGACCACGGTGTGCCGCGCAAAGATGCCAGCACACTTATGTCGTCAAATGATGCCCTTGCTGAGTGGCTTGAGCAGACAAAAAGATATGGCCTGTCGATTGTGACGGGTTTGGCTGATGATCCAGAGGCAGGCGAAACAGTTGCGCGCCGCATCGGGCATCTGCGCGAGACCAATTTTGGCGTGACTTTTGAGGTCATGTCCAAGCCTGACCCGATTAACCTTGCCTACACATCTGATGCGCTGCCTTTGCACACTGATCTGACAAATCAAGATGCGCCTCCGGGCTACCAGTTCCTGCACTGCATTGCTAACGAGGCCCAAGGCGGCGGGTCCACATTTTGTGATGGCGCTGCGGTTGCTGAGGATTTGCGGGCAGCTGATCCGGAGGCATTTGAGATACTGTCGACTGTATCAGTTCCGTTTCGGTTTCATGACAATGAAACGGACATCCGTTCGCGCAAGCGTGTGATAGAGCTCGGAGCCAAAGGTGAAGTTCGCGAAGTTTGTTTTAACGCGCATCTTGCGGATATTCTGGACCTTGATCCAAGCACGATGACCGCGTTTTACCGTGCGTACCGCAAATTCATGCAAATGACCCGCGATCCCGCTTATGGCATCGCTTTTCGCTTGTCTGGCGGCGAAATGGTGGTTTTTGACAACCGTCGCGTTATGCATGGCCGCGAGGCTTTTGATCCGTCGACAGGCTTTCGCCACCTTCGGGGGTGCTATGTTGACCGTGGTGAATGGGACAGCCGCTTGCGTGTTTTGAAGCGGGTGTAGAAACTATCTTGGGGCGTGCCAGCGTGCAGGTTGGTACGTGCCATTTTTCGTATTTGTCCTTGGTGTATTCCTACAGTGCGGTGGGGTTATTTCCGACCAATTGCGTTTTGAACGGTGACACCAAAAAACGCCACAAAACCTAAGAACTCACAAAGCGCGCGCCCGAGGTTTTGCTTTAGGTGGTGCGAAAAGCCCCCCGATCCTTTGACTGCGCCTAACAATTGCATGACTGCCCGACCAAACGCCAAAAGGGCGAGGCCCCAAACGATCCGGTAGGCGTCTATTTCTGATTTTCTTTTGTTGGTTGGAATGACGTCGATGAGGAATTGGTAATGCACAATGCAGTCGCGCCATTTGTGCGCGAGCATCGCACGCAATGTTGCTTGGCCCTCGCGTATCAACTGTAGTGAAAGCGCTTGGGGAACTTTTCCGCATTTAAGCTTTAGGGCACGTTCGAAGCGTATGAAAAATTCTAATTCTTCTTTGCCTGTCCCGTTGAACTGAGTGTCAAACCGCATGCCTAGGCCGGCGGATTTGGAAAATACAGAGCGTCTCAAGGCATAATTGTCCATGGTGAGTACTGCCCTGCGTTCACCAAAACCTTCGCGGCCCACATCGGGCGGGCTCATCCACGCGGATCGCACGCCTTCAAATTCGTGCTCAACCCACCCCATGAATGCGTCGCAATTCGGCAATTGTTTCGCAGCTTTCTCAAACGCAATGCCCCAATCTTCACAAACGGCTTGGTCATCGTTCACGCCCAGAAATAGGTTTGCGCCAAGGACGTCGGCTTCAGCCAATAGTCGGTTGCGCGCAGATGCAACGCCCTCAACCGGTTCTGCAATAACCGCAACGGGAAACGTAAAATTCGCAGCCTCAACTGTTTGTGCCAACGTAATGTCACGCTGATTTTGAACTATGATGAGGCAGAGATCATGATGCATTGGCATCGTCAGCTTTGCTAAACTGCTCAGCAAGCGTTCAAGCTGGGGACTGGCTTGCTTTGTCATCACGCCAATCACGATGAGGGGGCGTTTGTGGTTTGTGTCGCGAGCCTGCATTAGGACGCTCCATACGTCTTTAATGCTGCTGTGATACTTGTTTCCATCAGTGCCCCCAGTTTCTTTACGTGGGGTTCACGCAGAATGCCAAGGTGTGTTCCCGGGAGGTCATGAACATCCAACCCCTTTGTGCTGCGCCTCTGCCATCCGAAGTTCGGATCATCAATTTTGACACGCTGCGGGATATCCCATTT
>NZ_JBDMZG010000166.1:0-12587 GCF_039769035.1 Pacificibacter sp. | reverse complement strand
GGCTTTGGTGACCGCGTAAGATTGGATGCGCCCAATGGTTTCTTGGATTTGCGGATCAAAATCTTGCACGCCAATCGAGGCGCGGTTCATGCCAGCATTTGCCAAGGCGTCCAGCCGCGCGTCGTCGATTTCATTTGGATCAATTTCGACGGAGAATTCATAGGCCGGTGCGAAGGGCGCAACATCCGCAATTGCAGCGGAAAGCTCGGCGATCATGTCGGGGTCAAGAAGCGTGGGCGTGCCGCCGCCCCAATGCAGGTGGCCGATGGTGATGCCTTCGGGAAGCTGCTGTTTGATAAGTTGCAGCTCTAATTTAAGGGTCTCAATATAGGTCGCGACAGGGCTGAGCGTGCTGGTGCCTTGGGTCCGACAGGCGCAAAACCAACACAAACGCCGGCAAAACGGCACGTGAACGTACAAAGATATCGGCACGTTCGGGTCGAGCGTGTTCATCCAATGGCTCACATCTGTCGCAGTGAGATCGGATGAAAAATGGGGCGCTGTTGGATAGCTCGTGTAGCGGGGAACACGCGCGTCAAAAAGGCCGAGATTGCGGAGTTGTGTGTGGATCGTCATGCGAGTACCATTTAGCGAAACAAATTTTGCGCGCTTTGACCCAGATCAAGACGCATGATGAAGTAGGACAACTATGACTTTTGACCCCAGAGACTGTGGCACCTGCCCAATTCGCCACCGTGCCGTTTGTGCGCGGTGCGAAACTGATGAGTTGGAGTTTCTTGAGTCGATCAAGTTTTATCGGTCCTTTGAGGCTGGCCAGCCGGTGATTTGGTCCGGCGATAATATGGATTTCGTGGCCTCTGTTGTGTCTGGTGTTGCCTCGCTGAGCCAAGCGATGGAAGACGGGCGCACGCAGATGGTCGGGCTTTTGCTGCCGTCTGATTTCTTGGGCCGCCCAGGTCGTGAATTTGCCGCCTATGATGTTGTGGCTGTCAGCAATCTGACGCTGTGTTGTTTCCGCCGTAAGCCGTTTGAAAAAATGATGGTGGATACGCCGCATATCGGTCAGCGCCTGTTGGAAATGACCTTGGATGAACTGGATGCCGCGCGCGAATGGATGCTGATTCTGGGGCGCAAAACCGCGCGCGAGAAAATCGCGTCTTTGCTGACGATTTTGGCGCGTCGCGAGGCGTCACTTGCGTTGCAGACCACGGATAACGGCACGTCGTTTGAACTGCCTTTGACCCGTGAAGCCATGGCGGACTATTTGGGTTTGACCTTGGAAACCGTGTCGCGCCAGATTTCAGCGCTCAAACGCGAAGGCGTTATCGTTCTGGAAGGCAAGCGGCAGATCATCATTCCTGATTTTTATGCATTGATGGCTGAAGCAGGCGATGATTCTGATGGCGGTGTGATGGCTTAGGCCACGTTCGCCAGTCTTAGGGCTTTACTATCATTCAAATGTAAAACCGCCCGCGCAGGTGACCTAAAAGGTGCTTACAGATAGCACATGGGTCGTTTTCGCGGGCGGTTTTGTTTTGAGCGCCAGTTTAGTGCGGCATGACGTTAGTGCGACATGAAGACGGGCAATTCAGCCAATTCTAACATGTTGCGGGTGGCGCCACCCAAGATGGATTCGCGGAACCGCGAGTGGCCGTAGGCGCCCATAACCAGCATATCAGCGCCTTGATCGCGCACATGGCGGCACAACACATCTGAGACGTTTGGCATTGTTTTGGCGAGTACGGAGACTTCGGCATGCACGCCGTGACGCGACAACATTTGGCACAGGGCGCCACCGGGATCAGAGCGATCCGGAGTATGCTGCGGTGGATCGATGATGGTGATGTTGACGTTGTCGGCATTCGACAAAATTGGCAAAGCGGCCCGTACTGCGCCCAAGGCTTCGCTGCTTTCATTCCATGCAACAACAACGCGGTCGATGCGATCTGGCAGAGTGGCGTTGTCCGGCATGATCAAGACAGGTGAGCGGCCAGAGAACAGCGCGGCTTCCAAGATTTCTTCGTGCTCGTGACCGCGGTCCTTCCCGTATGGGCGCGGCAAAACCACGATATCAGAGAACCGCAAAATATTCGCGAGTTGCGGCGTGAGGCCAGCCATTTGCGCGGTCGTAGGTCGTGCGGCCCAGCTGATGTCTTCTGCGCGCAAAAGTTCGCCCACCTTCGCGCTGATGTCTTCGCTTTCTTTCTGCGCGAGGTGCAAATTATCTTGCAAAATCATTGCGTTGGTTCCGGCGTAGTAAAAGCCGGCTTGCGTGCGATCGAGGCCAAGACAGATGACGTCGAGATGGGCTTCTTCGCGGCGCGTTAAGGCAACGGCTGCATTCAGAGCATGCATGTCGGCGGTGACGTCGCAGATGATGGTTGTGATGGTTTTAAAGGACATTGGGTACCTCCGGTTTCCAAGTGACATTGGAAGTAGTCTGCGCGCTGCCGTGCGCCTTGACCTTGATTGAGATCAACATGTTTGGCGCTAGCAATCAGGGGACACGCTGCGGCGGCGGGATGCGGCGTCGCAAATGACGCAGGTGGTCCCTTATTTTTGAATCCTTTGACTCAGATCAATGTTTGCAGGCGGGATGTCGTCCAAACCCTGATCATCAAGACCCGTATTTTCAGACGCGGGTGCATTGTGCCCTCAACGAAGGGCATTCGATCGAAGGGACGCAAAATGTGGAACTATCTTAAGCTGGCAGTACTGGGGGTCGTGATGATCTTTGCCGGTCTTGCCGCAAACTACGGGCGCGATTTGGGCTACCAAGTTCATGCGCTTATTTTTATGGCCGCCGCGGCCGTTACATTTCTTTACACACTCCGTCACGTTGGCGAGATAAAGCCAAAACCAACAGGATACCTTGATGGTCCGGTTCGTTTTGGTGTGATCGCCACCACGGGTTGGGGTGTCGTTGGATTTCTTGTTGGGACGTTCATTGCGTTCCAATTGGCGTTTCCAGCGCTCAATTTTGACGGTCTGCTCGGGGCAGGCAACTTTGGACGCTTGCGTCCGTTGCACACCTCGGCAGTGATTTTCGCATTTGGCGGCAACGCTTTGATCGCGTCGTCTTTCTATGTGGTGCAGCGGACTTCTGCCGCGCGCCTATGGGGCGGCAATTTGGCGTGGTTCGTGTTCTGGGGCTACAACCTGTTCATCGTATTGGCCGCGACCGGTTACTTGCTGGGCGTCACCCAATCGAAAGAATACGCAGAACCTGAATGGTACGTCGATATCTGGCTTACAGTTGTCTGGGTGGCCTATTTGCTGGTGTTCCTTGGTACGCTGATGACCCGCAAAGAAAAGCACATCTATGTGGCCAACTGGTTTTATCTGTCGTTCATCGTGACCATCGCGATGCTGCACATCGTGAACAACCTGTCGATCCCTGTGTCACTGTTTGGCTCTAAATCCGTGCAGCTGTTCTCAGGCGTGCAAGACGCGATGACGCAGTGGTGGTACGGCCACAACGCCGTTGGGTTCTTCCTGACTGCGGGCTTCCTCGGCATGATGTATTACTTTGTGCCCAAGCAAGCTGAGCGCCCTGTGTTCTCGTACAAACTGTCCATCATTCACTTTTGGGCGCTGATCTTTCTGTACATTTGGGCTGGTCCGCACCACTTGCACTACACCGCTTTGCCAGATTGGGCATCGACGCTGGGCATGGTCTTCTCAATCGTGCTGTGGATGCCTTCATGGGGCGGCATGATCAACGGTTTGATGACGCTCTCTGGCGCTTGGGACAAGCTGCGCACCGATCCTGTGATCCGCATGATGGTGATCTCTATCGGCTTCTACGGCATGTCCACATTCGAGGGTCCGATGATGTCGATCCGCGCTGTGAACTCATTGTCTCACTACACTGACTGGACCATCGGTCACGTGCACTCTGGTGCTTTGGGGTGGAACGGCATGATCACATTCGGTGTGCTTTACTTCCTCGTGCCGAAACTGTGGAACAAAGAACGTCTGTATTCTTTGAGCCTCGTGTCTTGGCACTTCTGGTTGGCCACAATCGGCATCGTTCTTTACGCCGCCTCTATGTGGGTCACCGGTATCATGGAAGGCCTGATGTGGCGTGAAGTCGACAGCCAAGGCTTCTTGGTCAACGCATTTGCCGACACCGTGTCAGCGAAATTTCCGATGTATGTCGTGCGCGCAATGGGTGGGGTTCTCTTCCTCGCTGGCTCACTGATCATGGTCTACAACCTTTGGATGACTGTGCGCCGCGCACCTGCAATTGCAGATGCCGCAGCCATGGCTCCGGCAGAATAGGGGGCGCTCAGATATGGGACTTCTAGACAAACATAAGTTCATCGAGACCAACGCGACCTTGCTTTTGGTCGGGTCGCTCTTGGTGGTCACCATTGGTGGGATCGTCGAAATCGCGCCGCTCTTTTACCTCGAAAACACCATCGAGGATGTGGACGGCATGCGGCCCTATTCGCCGCTTGAGCTCACAGGGCGCGATATCTATGTGCGTGAAGGCTGCTACGTCTGTCACTCGCAAATGATCCGCCCAATGCGCGACGAAGTGGAACGCTACGGCCACTATTCCTTGGCCGCAGAATCGCAATATGACCACCCGTTCCAATGGGGATCCAAACGCACAGGGCCTGACTTGGCCCGTGTGGGTGGGCGTTACTCTGACGAGTGGCACGTTGACCACCTGACGGATCCGCAATCGGTTGTGCCGGAATCAGTGATGCCGAAATACGGCTATCTGACCCAAGCGATGGTCGAGCCTGAGTACATCGAAGATCTGCTGAAAACCCACAAGCTCGTTGGCGTGCCTTACACCACCGAGATGATCGAAGTGGCGCAAGAAGACTTCAAGGCGCAGGCCGATCCAGATTCTGACTATGACGGGTTGCTCGAACGCTACCCCGGTGCTCAGGTGCGCAATTTCGACAACGCGCCGGGCATTTCAGAAATGGATGCTTTGATCGCTTACATGCAAATGCTGGGCACTTTGGTTGATTTCTCGACCTTTACCCCAGACGCGTCACGGTAAGGAGAGAGACACATGAACTATCACATCTTCCGTGAAATCGCAGACAGTTGGGTGCTTTTGGCCATGTTTGTGTTCTTTATCAGCGCTGTTGTCTGGTCGTTCAGACCGGGCAATCGCAAGCGCCACGCAGAGATCGCCAACATCCCCTTTCGCCATGAAGACGCCCCCCTTGATACTGAGGAGTCTCAGTCATGAGTAACAAACAAAACAAGACCGAGGTCGAAACCACAGGCCACTCTTGGGATGGGATTGAAGAGTATAACAACCCGCTTCCACGGTGGTGGCTCTGGACCTTTTATCTGTGCATCATCTGGGGCATTGGCTACACTATTGCCTACCCTGCTTGGCCGATGCTCAAAGGGGCAACGGCGGGTCTGCTTGGCTATTCCACCCGCGCTGAAGTCGCCGATGAGATCAAAACCTTTGACGAGATGAACGCGGCCATTGATGCCGAATTGGCTGCGGCCAATGTGGCTGATGTTTTGCCAAACACACCGTTGGGTGACTACGCAACAAACATGGGCGCGGCTGTGTTCCGGTCCAATTGTTCGCAGTGCCACGGCTCTGGCGCGGCTGGTGCGAAAGGCTATCCGAACCTTTTGGACAACGATTGGCTTTGGGGTGGTTCCGTGGACGAGATCGCCTATACGATCCAACACGGCATCCGCAACGAGACAGACGATGCGCATTACTCTGAAATGCCACGCTTTGGCGCGGACGAAATTTTGGAACCTGAACAGATCGATCAGGTTGTGGAATACGTGCTGCAAATCTCTGGCGCTGAGTTCGATGCTGCTTTGGCCAATGAGGGCGCGGTTGTGTTCGAAGACAACTGTACCGCCTGTCACGCAGAAGACGGCACAGGCGACCGCGACCAAGGCGCGCCAAACTTGGCGGATGCGATCTGGCTCTACGGTGGCGATCGCGACACCATCCACGACTCAGTGGCCAACGCACGTTTCGGCGTGATGCCAGCTTGGGGTCAACGCCTGACCCAAGCCGAAGTCAACGCCGCAGCGATCTACGTCCACACACGCGGTGGCGGCGAGTAACCTCGCTGACACGTGTTGAAAATGACAAAGCTGGCCGCAGATGTGGCCAGCTTTTTTGATTTGGGGAGAGACCTTTTAAATTGGTCCCGCTGCCCGCGTTTCAGCCGCAATGAGCTGTTATTTCACTTTTCGAACAGAAATAATTGTTCCGATCTTACGCGTCTCAAACCGATCAAGGCTTTTGACCAGATCGCTAAGTTTATTGTGCCCGTAGGTGCGGGGATCAAAGTCAGATTTTGTGGCATTGATGTGGTTCGCCAATCTCGACAGTAAGTACCAATCATCGTCGGATTCAGCTTTCTTCATTGCTGAAAAGATCAGGGATTCAGCATGCTTTACTGGCAGCTTTTTGCTTTTGGTTTTGGGGCCAGCTTGCGTAGGATCGGTGTCGACAATGTTCTCAATAAAGACAAAACGGTTGCAAACATTTCGCAAACTTTCGGGCGTCTTTTGTTCGCCGATACCAATCACCTCAAGGCCCTGTTCGCGAATGCGGTTGGCAAGGGCGGTAAAATCACTGTCGGAGCTGACCAAGACAAACCCATCGAAACGGCCAGTGTGCATGATGTCCATCGCATCGATGACCAAACCAATGTCACTGGCATTTTTACCCTTGGTATTTGCGCTTTCTTGCTGGGCCACCAAGCCTTGGGTGCGAACGGCTTCGGTCCATCCTTGCAGCCCAGCACTCGACCAGTCTCCATAGACGCGTCTTAAGGCAGGTTCACCGTAATCTGCGATCTCATTGAGAATGGCTTCGGCATGTTTCGACGGGACGTTGTCAGCGTCGATGAGCACCGCGAGCAGCGGGCGATTTCGTGTGGGCACTTAATATCCTTAATCAATAAATAGAAAACTATAATGCCATCATGGTTTCTGGCTTTATGGAATGCAAAGAAAATGATTTGTTATCAAAGCACATGCTACGTTGCGAGGGCTTGAGGGACTGTTCTGTATCTTGGCGCAAATTGCCAAGTAACATTGTTTTTTAAGCGACTTTTGTGTCATTTGAAGTACATGACGTTGACTGCTTAACTCTTGTGCCGTCGCTGATCTTATAAGTATGCATGTCACGTAATTTTATTCAAAAAAGATTAACGTAAAAGCTGACCTGACGATAGGATGCATTTTGGTGACAGAGAACCAATCGGTCTATCTGCCTTTGAGCTGTGTTCATCGCATGGAAAGCCCCAGTAAAGTACCTATGGTTTTGATCGACGTTCAAACCGGTTCTTACGTTGGCGAAGATGACATCATTCGCTATGAAGATATCTATTAACGTCGCCAAGGTGCTAAAGGATAAAGTATGAAAATTGCTGTTGCAGGTATTGGCTATGTTGGGCTGTCAAATGCGGTGCTTTTGGCGCAGCATAATGATGTTGTTGCGGTTGATGTGTCGCGTGAGCGGGTTGCGATGGTCAATGCGCGCAAGAGCCCGATTATGGATGCTGAGCTTGAAGCTTTTTTGGCTGAGAAAGAGCTGCGCTTGACGGCGACGTTGGACGGAGCTGCGGCGTATAAAGACGCTGATTTCGTGATTGTTGCGGCGCCGACGAATTACGACGCCGAGACCAATTACTTCGATACATCCTTGGTTGAGCAGGTGATTCAGCTGGTGATTTCGGTCAATGAAACGGCGACGATCGTGGTCAAATCCACGGTGCCTGTTGGCTTCATCACCCGCATTCGCGAAGATTACGACACCGATCAAGTGATCTTTAGCCCTGAATTTCTACGAGAGGGCCGTGCGTTGTACGACAACTTGCATCCCAGCCGGATCATCGTTGGCGAGCGCTCGGATCGCGCGCAGGCTTTTGCCAATTTGCTGCTGGCAGGAGCGATCAAAAAAGACGTCGACATCTTATTCACTGATGCGGACGAGGCCGAGGCGATCAAGCTGTTTGCCAACACTTATCTGGCGATGCGGGTGGCGTTCTTTAACGAACTGGACAGCTACGCGATGGCTGGTGGCATGGACAGTCGCCAGATTATCGACGGGATCGGGTTAGACCCCCGTATTGGCGATCACTATAACAATCCAAGCTTTGGTTATGGCGGCTATTGTTTGCCCAAAGACACAAAGCAATTGTTGGCAAACTATTCCGAGGTGCCGCAAAACTTGATCCGCGCGATTGTTGACGCCAACCGCACCCGCAAGGATTTTTTGTCGGATCAAATCATTGCCCGCAAACCCAAAATTGTTGGCATTTACCGCTTGGTGATGAAAGCGGGATCAGACAACTTCCGCCAGTCGTCCATTCAGGGCATCATGAAGCGGATTAAGGCCAAGGGCATCGAAGTCATCGTCTATGAACCAGTAATGTCTGACCCTGATTTCTTTGGCTCGCGGGTGATCAACGATCTTGAGTCCTTCAAAGCCGAAGCTGATGTGATCGTCGCCAACCGCGTTACAGATGATATCGCGGATGTCGCCGACAAAATCTTCACCCGCGATTTATTTGGCGCGGATTGATTTCTCGATTTTAAAAGGCGCACTGCTCTTGTCTCCGGTTCGCTGGCTTTTTCGACTCTTTCGTAAGCCGGTGTTTGCTTGATGATGGCTTTCGGGTTGGATTGCCTGACTGATTTCTATGGCGTGGCCCTCAATAGACCGTCGCAATGCGCCGCTTTTGCAGTCTGAAAACGACCGGCATTAGTGGTCAACACCGGCAACTCAGATGCCCTGCAATTGGTCGACTTTATCGAGACAATCGAGGCCGCTAAAGGCAAGGCCGCCATTCGAAATTTGGTGGCCATGCAAGCGGGCGACGTGCCAGCCACTATCAAGTGTACCGTTGAAAAGGGCGGGGCGCGGGAGCTGTATTAGGGGGAAAGGCCCCTATGATTGTGCCGGAATGCTGTGTTGGATATTGCCTTGGCCGCCTTTGTGATAGCCATCAACACGGTTAAAAATCAGCGTGCGTAGACGCGGACGGTCGCCTGCGGTGACGCAAGCTTGCAGCTCTTTGAGCATGCCAGCAACCTCAAGCTGAGACAGCATGCTTTCTTCGGCGCGTAGGATTTTAGGGTGCGGTGTGCCCACCAGACTGTCGTTGTCGATCAGCAGCTCTTCGTACAGTTTTTCTCCGGGGCGCAATCCGGTGATCTCAATCGCGATGTCGCCGATACCTGTCATAGGGTCTTTGACGGTGCGACCCGAGAGTTCGACCATTTTACGCGCGATATCCACGATTTTTTGCGGTTGGCCCATATCCAAAACAAAGACGTCGCCGCCTGTCGCATAGGCGCCGGCGAGCAGCACCAATCGCGCGGATTCTGGAATGGTCATGAAGAACCGCGTCACATCAGGATGCGTCACGGTGATGGGCCCTCCAGCCGCGATTTGTTTTTGGAACAATGGCAAGACAGAGCCTGACGAGCCCAAGACATTGCCAAAGCGCACCATGGCAAATTTGGTGGTGTCCGAGCGGGTCTGCATGTCTTGGATCACAAGCTCGGCCATGCGTTTGGTCGCGCCCATAATATTAGTCGGGCGCACGGCTTTGTCCGTTGAGATCAAGATCATTCGCTCTATACCTGCGGCCCGCGCGCAGTCCGCAACGACTTGGGTGCCGAGCACATTGTTGCGCGCACCTTCCAATTCGTTGTCTTCAACCAAAGGCACATGTTTATAGGCGGCAGCGTGCAAAATGATGTCGACATCTTCATCGGCAATGACAGAGGCCACGCGCGCCGGATTGGTGACAGAGCCCAAGCGTGTGACGATTGGAATGTTCATGTCAGCTGCCCGTTTGCGCAGGTCGCGATCAATCTCGTACAGCGCGAACTCGCCTTGCTCGAACAAGACAATGCGTGCGGGTTGGCATTTCAACAGTTGGCGACACAGCTCTGAACCGATGGACCCACCAGCGCCCGTGACCATGACCGTGCGCCCTGCATAAGAGCTTTCGATTTCTGGCGTATCAAGGGCGACCTTATCGCGACCCAACAGTTCATCTGGGCTGACAAGACGCGAGGGGTCTGGGAGGCCGCCGCCGGCCATCATATCGATATAGGACGGAAGAATTTGAACATCGACGGGCAGAGCAGACAGCTCGCGCGCCAATTCTTTACGTCGCTCTGGGGCGGTGGACGGCATCGCCACCAGTACGCGTTGGATGGATTGGCGTGCGATCAAAGTCTCTAACATTGTGGGGCTATAGACGGGCAGACCTGCAATCATGAGCCCATGCAGCGTTGGATTGTCATCCACAAACAAAATAGGGCGCGCTTCTGAGGATTGACGCAAAGCGGCGGCCATTTGAATGCCGCCTGATCCCGCCCCATAAATCGCCACGGAAACGCGTGTGCCATTGGACAGATCGCACATATGGCTGAGCAAAAACAAAGCAGAAACACGCATGCCGACCGCACCGACAAAGAACAGAGCGCCAAACATAATGGGGACAGAGCGAGGGGCAGGCAAATTAAATACGTAGCTCACGCACATGGTCAAAGCCGCCAGACAGACAGCGGCCAGCCCAATTTGCTGGATCGCGCGGTGTTCAAATGTCGCGAGTTTGATCTTCGGTAGGCGCAAACTGTTGATGATAACCGCGCCAAGTGTTGTGATCACAGGTAGTAAAATCCAGGCAGCTGGAGCGTAACTCATAGGGCTGAACGAGCCGTAACGCAAAGCGAAGGCCGCGTAGAGACAGACCAGCACCAAGAATGTGTCGCTCGTCAAGAAGATGAGCCGCTTTTGGCGACGGGAGAAATTTTCGAGTGATAACAACATGACATACCTATACACTATACACACTTAATTACCGCTTAAAGTTGTAGCTGCGCAAGTATGGTTTTCCGCCTGTTGCAAGGTGAAGCATAATCCTGCCTTCGAAAATCTATATCGGATTTAAACGTTGTCTTTTGAAAAGAGGTATGAGATTTGAACAGGTACTTTGTACACAGTAATATCTTGGAAAGTTCCCGTCGATGACCGCTCCAGCCACAGACCACCACAAAGCTGATGATAAGATTGACCTTGGTCAGCTGTTGGGAACCCTGTGGCGCGGTAAGCTGTGGATCATGTTTGCGGGCTTTGTCGCACTGATGCTTGGCGGCTATTACGCCTATCGGGTTGCAACGCCGATGTACACGGCAACGGCCACGGTGGTTCAAGCCAGTCAACAAGATCCTGTCGTTGATTTTTCTGGCGGTCTGGGCGGCGGCGTGGGAGCGGACCAGTCGTCCATTAACACAGAAATCCAGATTTTTAGATCGCGGGATTTGTTAGAAAAACTGGTGCACGAGTTAGATCTGACCAATGACCCTGATGTGAATGCAGCCCTGCGCCCCCCATCGTTTTCCGCGAAACGGCTCATTAAAAATGTTATTTCTAGATCCAAAGAGACAGCATCACCCGTGCCAGAGGAAACGCTGAATACGGTCATCTCTGAAGTTGGGCAAATGATATCGGTTTCGAATATACGCCAAACCTATGTCTACACGTTGACCGCCACCACGCGGAATCCCGAAAAATCAGCCTTGCTAGTCAATACGTTGGCTGACTTGTACATTCATAATCAGTTAATCGTGAAGAGCGAAAGCAATCTGGCCGCCACGGAATGGCTGACCGACAAAGCCAGCCAATTGCGCATTGAGCTTGAAGATGCGGAAGCTGCCGTCAAAAACTTCAACTCAAGCACGGATCTGATCAACGCCGACACTTTGGCTGCACTCAACCGTCAGGTGAAGGCCTTGCGCGACCGTTTGAGAGCCGCCGATGATGAGAAAGCCGAGCTTGAAATACAGATTACTCTGCTAAACGCGGCCGCCACGAGCAATGATCCCGAGCAGATGCGCGCAGTTGCCAAAGATCGCACTTTGGACCGGTTGTTTGAGCAAATTGCAGCCCAGCCCGTCGCTGGTCGCATCGCATTTGACACTTATTTTCAGCAAATTCTGGACCAACAAAGAACAGAACTGGTTCGCATGGGAGATCAAATTGCGTCGCTGCAAGCCTCTGTTGAGCGCCAGCAAGCTGAGACCAGCGCGCAATCCGATGACCTGATTGCTCTACAGCAATTGCAACGCGAGGCCGAAGCCTCACGGCTTTTGTATGAGTATTTTCTCAGCCGCCTGAAAGAAACAACCGTTCAGTCCGGCATCCAAACCGCAGATAGTCGCGTGCTGTCACGTGCTGTCAAACCACGCTTTCCCTCTGCGCCGCGTAAATCTATGATCCTCGCGCTTTCACTTGTTTTGGGTGTTGTTGCGGGGGCGGCTTTTGTGCTCGGGCGTGAAATGTTGCAAAACACCTTCCGCGCCGCAGAAGAGCTTGAGGCCCGCACGGGCTATGCTGTTTTGGGACAAATTCCTAAAATTCCTGCACGCCGGCGGGCGCAATTGCTTCAATACCTCGCCGATAAACCGACCTCTATCGCCGCAGAAGCTGTGCGTAATATGCGCACGTCGGTGCTGTTGTCTGACGTTGACAGCCCGCCGCAAGTTATCATGTCGACGTCGTCCATTCCGGGTGAAGGCAAGACCACGCAGTCTTTGGCCTTGGCTCAAAACCTTGCAGGTCTTGGCAAGTCCGTGTTGTTGAT
>NZ_JBDMZG010000165.1:0-6040 GCF_039769035.1 Pacificibacter sp. | reverse complement strand
GTCACGAAACGCAGACATTTCTGTCCTTTTCTGGAGCGCCCTCAATGACTGGTTCTTGCGGTTCGTTATGCCGTTTATTTTCGTGATGGATCAACTGAAGAACATTCGACTAATACTGGTGAAATCAAATCTTGGAAGAGACAGTGCCCGCCGCTTTGCGGATAAGTATTTCTCTCAAAGCGCATGTTGCGAGAAAACCTTTACTTGTAGTGCGGCCAAGTGTCGGCAAGGCGGTAGCCTTCGGGCCACGGATCGCTTGGGTCCAACATGTGTTGGTGTGTCCCCGTGACCCAGCCGCGACCGCGAATCTCGGGCCTAATTGCTGGGGTTTCCCCGACTTTTGTTTCGCCCAAGATTTTACCGTGGAATTCCGACCCAATGATCGAGATGCCTGTTAGGCGGTCTCCAACGGCCATCTCACCCTTTGCATGAAGCAACGCCATACGCGCTGAGACGGCGGTTCCTGTCGGTGAGCGATCCAGCTTTCCCGGTTGGATGGAGACGATCGATTTCGCCTGAAGCCCGTCTTCACCGCGTTGCAACGCACCGGCAAATAAACAGAAAGAATGGTGTCTCCAGTCTGGATTAAGCGGGTGATCAAAGCCCAATTGGTCGTTTGCAGCATTTGTGATTTTCACGCCAAGTTCAGCGAGGGTTTGTGCCTCGTCGGCTTCCAGCGAAAGCCCGAGTGACGCCTGATCAACCACGACAAAACTGTCACCGCCAAACGCAGTGTCAACCATGACGGTTCCGAGGCCTTCAATTTCCAGAGGCACGCCCATCAGGCCAGCAAATGAGGGCAGGTTTTCAACTTCGATCCATTCGGCTTTGCCATTGGCGCAATACGCCCGAACGCGCACAAGACCGCCCGGGGCTTCAAGGACCATTTCCGTAACGGGCTCTTGCATCGGGATAATGCCTGTATCCAGCAAGACAGTAGATACACAAATCGAGTTTGAGCCGGACATTGGCGGTGTGTCCTCGGGTTCCATGATGATCCAAGCCGCCTGAGCCTCTGGATGCTTGGGCGGTACCAACAGGTTCACATGGCGAAACACGCCGCCGCGGGGTTCATTGAGCATGAAGCTGCGAAGCACGTCATCCTTGGCAATCCACTTGCGTTGTTCCCAGATGCTTTCGCCTGGCGGTGGGGTGACTCCGCCAACAATCACGTCCCCAACTTCGCCCTCAGCATGACAAGAAACTGTGTGGATGACTTTTGTGCTACGCATGCTTGGACCTTAACGAATGTTGGACAGGAATTTTTGTAGGTGTTCGGATTTGGGGGATCCAAAGATGTTCTCTGGCGTGTCAATTTCTTCAATAACGCCCTGATGGAAAAACGCCACACGGTCAGACACATCGCGTGCGAAGCTCATCTCATGGGTGACGCAGATCATGGTCATACCCTCTTCGGCCAGCAGGCGCATTGTATCCAGCACCTCGCCCACCAGTTCAGGATCAAGGGCTGATGTTGCCTCGTCAAAGAGCATGTAATCGGGTTCCATCGCCAATGCACGGGCAATCGCAAGGCGTTGTTGTTGGCCGCCGGACAAAGCACTTGGGTAGACGTGTAGCTTATCACCCAACCCGACATGCTCCAGTTGTTTGGCGGCGATGTCGCGGGCCTCTGCCTTTGATTTGCCTTTGACGATTTGGGGGGCCAACGCCACGTTTTCCAGCGCAGTCAGATGCGGAAAGCTATTCCACTGTTGAAACACCATGCCCATTTTCTGGCGTAGTTTGTTAATGTCTGTACCCTTAGCGTGCACGTCGGTGCCTGCAACGGTGACGGTCCCCGCTTGGATCGCTTCAAGCCCGTTGATGCAATATAGCAAGGTCGATTTTCCCGATCCTGACGCGCCGATAATGGACAGCACCTCACCCTTCGGAATATCAAGGTCGATGCCCTTGAGAACCTGTAAGGTGCCAAAGTATTTTTCTAGTCCACGAATTTCAATCATGAGCTCCACCGTTTTTCGAGTGTCGCGGCGTAGCGCGAGATTGGATAAGATAGTGCAAAGTAGAATGCACCAGCAATTGTGAGGATCAATAAAGGTTCCTGCGTGCGCGTAATCAGAATCTGGCTGGCTTTTAGCAGCTCGATATATCCCAGCACCGACACAAGCGCGCTATCCTTCATCACGCCAAGCGCGACCCCCACCCATGAGGGGAAGACGGCACGTCCACCTATGGGAAGGACGACATATCTTAAGTCTTGCCAATAGGCCATGCCCAACGAGCGTGCCGCGCGGCGCATGGGTTGCCCAACGGCCTCCATGCCCCCACGCGCGACATTCGCAACGAGGGACGCGCAATAGATCGAAAGGATCACAACACCAGAAAGGAAGGGGTCTAGGTTTAATCCGATAATGGGTGCAAAATTATAGAACAATACCAACTGGATGATCAACGGCACCGAGCGGAACACATCCAACAATGGCCCGAGCGTTAGGGCAGCGGCCCACTTGCCCTCATACATCATCCATCCAAAGAGCCCGCCCAAAACGGTACCTATTGAAATAGAAAGTATAGAGATCAGCAATGTACGCCATGCCGCTTGGGTCAGATACAAAAGATCGCTTGGTTGAAAGCCGGAAAAGAAACTTATCGTCAGTTCCATGGTACTCTCCTCAATACCGAAATAGGCGCGTGGCTAGCATGCGTGATCCCAGCAGGATGATCTTGACAATTACATAGTAAATTACTGCAGTGACGGCGAAATATTCAAAAATGCGATAGGTACGGCTGGCCAACGCCTGTGTTTCGCCAGAGAGCTCGCGAAAGCCCACCAGCATTCCAAGTGAAGACATGAGTACTGCCCAGACCATTTGGTTGGTCAGTGGATGATAAACGATGCGAAAAACCTGCGGGATGATGATCCGCGTATAGCTTTGCCATGCAGTCATCCCCAACGAGCGTGCAGCGCGGATCTGCGTGTCAGGAATGGCCTGAAACCCACCACGAAAGTTTTCGGCAAGGTATCCGGCGCAATTGAAGCTGAGGGCTACGAGCACGATCACGTATGGCGACATGTGAATGCCCACGGCACCCAGTCCGAACCCGAAAAAAAACAATTGGAACAACGCAGGTGTGTTACGCGCCAGTTCGACCCAGGCCGAAGCGAGCCATTTCAGCGGGCCGCGCATGTGCATGCGGATAAGCGCAAGCCCCAGACCAAAGATGATCCCAAGTACCATCGACAGAGCCGCAATCTCAAGCGTCGTCAACCCGGCTGCAAGCAGGTCCGGCAAGCTTTTGAACACTGGCCGCCAATGGAAATTATAGTCGAACATGCGAGCCCCCGCGCGGTAGAGTGACCCCGCCCTTCAATTGGGGCGGGGTGGTTGGTTTTAGTACATCACGCCGGGAATGCGCAGTTCAGGCGCATCGCCACCGACATATTTGCCCCAGAGCTCCTGATAGCGACCAGAACGCGCTTGATGGGTGACAAAGAGGTTGAGGTAGTTCAGCCACGACACGTCCTGACGCTTGGCCACCACCGAGGTGTAGTCGGTTGTCCAAGGCATGCGTGGGCCAGCAAGAATGTTGTCATATTGCTGCGTAATCGGCAAAACGGCAGTGTTGGTGGTCAGGCCAATGTCAGCCTTACCTTGCGCAACGGCAAGGAAAACCTCGTTCTCGGACTGGTAGCCCTGATAGTTGGCTTCTTCGCCCCACTCCGCCGCGATCTTGAGCCACTCCTGCTCCGGCACGGTGCCCACAGCGGCCGCCACGCGCTTGCCGCGGATGTCATCAAACGTGGTGATCCCGCTGTCTGCGCTCACAACGCCCTGAGCATAGTAAACTGCGTAAGGGATTGAGAAGCCAACTGTCCGCGCCCGTTGCAGGCTGTCAGAGGTTGCACCAAAAACGACGTCGGCGCGGCCAGTGACGATCACCGGCAGGCGCTCGGACCATGTCAGCGGCATAATTTCATATTCAACTTCCAGCGCGGCGGCCAGATCGGCGCAATAATCCACGTCAAAGCCTGCAGGTTCGTTATTCGCATCGCGATAGCCGATTGGTGGAAAATCCAGAACAACGCCGCAGCGCAGGGTGCCGCGGTCTACAACGTCGTCAAGTGTATCCGCGCTCACCGTAGCGGCAAAGGTGGTAGCAAGGACGGCGGCCGCAGCGACCGCAGTTTGAATCTTTATCATTATGTCAACTCCCTGTTGAGGTTAAGATGGATAATTCGTATATTGGATCCAATATAAAGGCAACAATAAACAACGCTGGATATCGAGGTGCCGAGCCAGTATATGTGAGTGAAGACAGTTCAAATCAGGGAAAGTCGATGAATTTCAAAGCCGTTAACGTCGCTCAAAGCAAATCCGCAACCGAGATTGTTTTTGATTCACTGCGTCAGGCCATTATCATGGGCGAGATGGAAGACGGCGAACCTCTACGACAGGAGGAAATCGCAAAGGCCTTTAACACAAGCCGGATTCCAGTGCGTGAGGCGATCGCCCGACTGGAACAACTTGGTCTGGTCGAAGCGCGGCGTTACAAGGGCGCGGTGGTTGCCGCCATTTCGATTGAGGAATTCGACGAAATTTTCGACCTGCGCGCGGTTGTCGAAAGCGACGCCATGCGGCGCGCTGTGCCGCTGATGACCAAAGCGTCACTTGCCGAGGCCCGATCGTATCATGTGGCCTTTGCTGCCGCGACCGAGCCCGAAGAATGGACGGCCTTGAATCGCAAGTTTCATTGCTGTCTTTACGAAGCCGCCAATTCCCCAAACTACCTCAAGGTAATTAACGGCCTTCTAGACCGGTTGGACCGGTATCTGCGCGCGCAGCTTTCCCTGACCGACGGGATGGAGCGCGCGACACAGGAACACGAGAGCATCCTTGCGGCCTGCGAAGCGGGCGACGCCGAACATGCCGCCGCACTGACCTACGATCATGTGCAAGACGCAAAAGCGTCTCTCCTCAACTACCTCAAGCAAAAGCGGGAAAAGACATGAGCTCGAATTACATCAACTATGAGAGCGCCATTGACCTGTTGTCCTGGGAGGGTTCTGTCGCAGCTTTGCGCGCCGGGCACCTGCGGCCAAAGGCAGAGATAGCTGATATCTTTTTGGGGCCGCAAACGGCGACTTTGTTGAACCGGGCCGCATTCATCGACGGTCTGGGATACGGCGTGAAGGCGGTCACAGTGATGGGCGAAAATCCGGCCAAGGGCTTGCCGACCGTTCAGGGTGCGATGATGGTCTACGAGCCTGACATGGGAGGTCTGAGCGCCATCATCGACAGTCGTCTTGTCACCGAAATCAAGACGGCCAGCGACTCAACCCTTGGCGCACGTCTGCTGGCGCGACCAGATAGCAAACGGCTGTTAATTGTCGGCGCAGGGGTGGTCGCAGAAAGCCTCATCCATGCATATACTGCGATATTTCCCAGACTTGAGCATGTTTTGGTATGGGCCAGACGACCCGAACAGGCCCAAGCTCTTTTGAAGCGGATGACGGGCATCAAGGCAAAGCTCTCTGTTGCAGAGGATTTGGCGACAACTGCCGCCAGCGCAGATATCATCAGTTCTGCAACGATGGCCCGCACGCCTGTTCTCAAGGGGGAATGGATTACGCCCGGAACGCATGTCGATTTGATCGGTGCCTTCAAGGCCGATATGCGCGAAGCCGATAATGCGTTAATTTCATCTGGATCCCTTTTCGTCGACAGCCGCGACACCACACTGCATCATATCGGCGAGTTGATGATCCCCCTTGCCGCCGGCATAATCAACGAAAGTGACATCAAAGGGGACTTCTATGATCTCATCGCAAGCGGGACAACGGCGCGCAAATCAGATGACGAAATCACCGTGTTCAAAAACGGTGGCGGTGCGCATCTTGATCTCATGATCGCCGATTACATTTCCGGCGCTGTCGCCAGAAAATCATCACCCAGGACATAATAACCCAAAGCGGGGAGCTGTCAGACAAATCAAAACTCGCATCAGATTGTTAGCACAGCCTAAATCTATGCGCTCAATAGTTGACGCCACTCAGCGAGAGCAACGGTACGGTTTAGCT
>NZ_JBDMZG010000164.1:0-4595 GCF_039769035.1 Pacificibacter sp. | reverse complement strand
GCGATCCGATTGTGGTCGACGCCGACGAGCATCCGCGTGCTTCAACAACCGCTGAAGGTCTTGCCAAACTGCGTGGCTTCGTGCGCGAAGGCGGGACGATCACGGCGGGCAATGCTTCCGGTGTGAATGACGGTGCGGCGGCTTTGATTTTGGCCACTAAAGAGGCGGCTGAGAAGCATGGGCTTACGCCGATTGCGCGCGTTTTGGGCGGTGCAACTGCTGGTGTGGCGCCGCGCATTATGGGCTTTGGTCCGGCACCTGCCTCCAAGAAATTGATGGCGCGCCTTGGTTTGACCGTCGATGATTTCGACGTGATCGAGCTGAACGAAGCTTTCGCATCTCAGGGGTTGGCAACGCTGCGCGATCTTGGCGTGGCCGATGATGACCCGCGCGTGAACCCGAACGGCGGCGCGATTGCTTTGGGGCATCCTTTGGGCATGTCGGGGGCGCGTATCGCAGGCACAGCGGCGCTTGAGCTGAAAAACACAGGCGGCAAACGCGCTTTGGCGACCATGTGTATCGGTGTAGGCCAAGGCATCGCAGTGGCGATTGAGGCTGTCTAGCAGCAGTCAGCAGCATTCCAATTGAGATGAAAGGTCGCCCAATCGGGCGGCCTTTTTTCATGTTTGCGTTTGGTACAGCGCGACTTCATCGATTGCTCGGATTGACAACTTCAGCATCCCTTGAGTGCGAAAGTCGAACTCGACGGGCCACTGTTGCGGCAGCGATGGCATTTATGTACGGTGTTTCACAGGTGTTGGCTGCAGACCTAGAGGCCGCGTTTGATGCATTGCGAGGGGGCCGTTTTGGGACCAACAAATAAACTGAATTTGACCATCGCCGCAGTGCTATCTTTGGTTTGTGTCTCGGCCATTATGCTTCATTATCACGACCAGTTTTGGTGGCCGGTGGATGAAGGCGTATATGCCTATGTTGCGCAACGTGCCAACGCAGGTGACATTATTCACCGTGATATCATTGACTTACACAGTGGATACGGGAATGCGCTCAATGCGTGGGCATTCAGAATGTTTGGCGAAGACTTGTTGAGCCTGCGCTATCCGCTGGTTTTGATTGCCTTTTTGCAAAGCTGCATTGCTTTTGTTTTGCTCAAAGACAAAGGCGCAGTCACGGCCTTTGTTGGGGCCGTTGCGCTTGCGGCTTTTTCGTTTGTGCAGTTTCCAAACCCAAGCGCGAATTGGCACGCATTGGGCGTGTTCTTTTGCTTGTGCTTATGCCTCGAAAAACTGCCGAAGGGCGCGCCGGGGCGGTTGCTTTTGGCGGGCTTCTTGGTTGGCGTGTGCTTTTTCACCCGACAATTGAGTGGGGTCATTTTAGGTCTTGGTTTGGCTTGCGTTCTTTTGGCAGAAGCGGAGAAAAGCTGGTCAAACGCCCGCCTGTCCTCGGTGCTTATTGGCGGAGTTTCGACACTTGGACTGCTTTTATATGTTGCCTCAAAGCAGAGCTTGTTCGGGATCTTTTGGGCCGGACTTTGGCCCATGTCCATCATGGTTGTGGCGTCATTGCGCGCGCGTGTTTCTGTGGGGGAAGCCATAAAAACTTTGGGCGCAGTCTTGGCTGGATTTATACTTGCAGGGTTGCCTCTCGCAATTCTGGCATTCTCACATGACGCTTTGATGTTCTGGCTCAACGATGTAATGTTCACGTCGCTTTTGATGAACGGTCGGGACTTCATTCACGAACAGAGCTATTTGTTTATCGTGTTTGGCGCAGTACAGGCCGTTTTGGCCCCATCGGGCGGTGTCGCGTTTGTTTCGGGTCTAGCGTGGCTCTCGCTGGTTCTGTCTGTGCCTCTGTTGGGAGCCTATGCAAGTCTCAAGTATTTCCGCGACAGAGCGCTTCCACCGTCGGTCATTCTAGCCGTCTTTTGGGTCGTTGGCGGGTTGCATTACCAAATCCCAGCTTACTTCTATTTCGTTTTACCTGCGGGCTTGTTTGGTCTTTTGATGTTGCGATCGACACCAGCAATGTTGGCCATACTGACGGCGGTATCCTGTTGGGCTCTTGTGTTTCAGGCTGGTCAACCTCTGGAGCGATCCTATCGAAGCTTGATTGAAGGGGAACGCGCCGCTGCCAATGTGCCCGCGAACCTCCCACGCGTCAGTCTGCGGGTGCAAGCCGAAGATGCCGCACTTTACCGCGACCTTATTGAGACGATCGAAGCCACGGCGCGGCCCTCAGAGCCGCTTATGACAGTTCCGATGGAACCGCAGATTAATTTTATGACGGGGCGTGAAAGTCCTGTGCGATACTATTTCACTCTGTTTGGGCTGCGTGTCGAACAGGATGTGTTTGACACCCTCACATCGCTCGATGCGGAGGCGCCTTTGTTTGTTGTTCATCGTCGTGGTGATAAGTATTCGACGCCGCTTGCCGAACAATTGCTGGACGAAATCAAAGTGCGCTCTGAACAGCCGATGTCGTTTGGGACACTTGATCTCTACCGCTACCACGGGCCGCATGTCCCCTCGAGCTCCGCTGTCGCAAAGTGAAGCTTGGCCAGTCATGATTGCGACGCCCTTGCCAAAACTGCGCGATAGCTTGATGCCCAAAAAAATTGGGCTGCCAGCGTAAGCCTTCCAAACAGTTCCAATGTTTTTCGATCAATTGAAGATGAGATGACCACGATCACGCGGGGGGCAGCGTTTCGTGCGTCGTTTTTGCCTGTGCGTCTTGAACGCATTCTTAACCGAGATGTGGTTGAACGGGATTTGAGTGTCGCGACAACACATGTTTTGGAGACTGATTGATGGCGGATATTAGCGAGTTGTCCTACGATGGCAGTGCGGGCGAATTTATTGAAATTCGCACATTGGTCGGGGACGATGTCTCAAACTTGGTGTTGGAAATTTACACCAAAGACGGCTCAGTTGCAGGCCTCGACAATTCTGTTTCCATCAGCTCCATCACGCCAACCTCAGATGGTGTGCACAATTATTATGTGATCAACACGTCTCTTGGGGATGGCCCTCGCGATGGCCTTGCGCTTGTCGATGATGGTGACGTCGTCGAAACCGTGGCATGGGGGCAGTCGAAGGATATTAACTTTACTGGCGGTGCTCTTGATGGGACATCTGTCACAAGTATTGGTGATCCATTGGCAGAATCCTCAACAGGATCGCTGTCGAAAGATGAAAATGGGAATTGGGTTGTTGGACCGCCGACGAAAGGTTCCGATAATGTCTGTTTCACGGCAGGGACGCTCATCCGCACGGACACAGGTGAACGCCCGATCGAGGACTTGGTTGTCGGAGATCTAGTTCTTACACAGGATCGCGGCTATCAACCCATTCGTTGGATTGGCTCGAGCAAACACTTGGCGGTTGGAAACGTCGCACCAATTTTGATTAAGAAGGGCGCGCTCGGCAATACCCGAGACCTGCGCGTTTCACCGCAGCACCGAATGGTTGTGCAAGGGTGGATGGCTGAGCTGCACTTTGGCGTGTCAAAAGCGCTCGCCACGGCAAAATCGTTGGTCAACGATCATTCCATCCTGCGCGAGGAAGGTGGCAAAGTCGAATACGTTCATATGCTGTTTGATCAGCATGAAATCGTCTGGGCAGAGGGCGCACCATCGGAAAGTTTCCACCCCGGCGCGCAGGGCTGGTCGGCGTTGAGCGACGACATGCGTGACGAAATTTTGAAGCTGTTCCCCCAAATTGCAGATGGCCAATTTGAAAATTACGGTCCTTCTGCATTGGTGAGTATCAAGCACAAAGAAGGTCAGATGCTGACTGCTGGCGGCTATTGATGCTCACGCACTAGGGGCGGCGTTGCCTTACGTTCAAATGGTCGCATCGCTGGTAGGCGCATCTAAACTGTCACCACCTGAGTGCCCCAAGTGCTGCAATTTTCATGCAATGGCTTGGGCAGGTCGCCATCGGTGAATAAGACATCAACGTCTTGCAGCCTGCAGATGGTCAGCGGTGCTTTGCGTTGGAACTTGTGATGGTCCGCCACGATCATCACGGAGCGTGAGCGTTCGATGGCGCTGCGGCTGACCAGCGTTTCTTGGCCGTCAAAGTCCAAAAGATCACCGTCTTCATCTATGGCTGAGCAGCCCAGAATAGACACATCAAACTTGAACTGCTTGATCATGTCGGCCGTCAGCCCGCCGACAAGCCCACCGTCCGAGCGCCGCAAAACGCCACCGGTGAGAATGATTTCGCATTTTTTGTTCGCGGCCAAGATGTTGGCAATGTTCATATTGTTTGTGACGACAAGGATGTTTTCATGGTCCAGCAGGGCGCGCGCGACGGCTTCGGTGCTGGTGCCGATGTTCATGAAAATCGATGCCCCATCAGGTATGGCTGCAGCACAGGCTGCGGCGATGGATTTTTTGCCAGTTTCATTTAGCCGCTGTCGTTCATTGTAGACGATGTTCACAACGCCAGACGGGATAACAGCACCACCATGCACGCGTTCCAGCTGTCCGCTTTCAGCCAGCTCAGACAGATCGCGCCGGATCGTTTGCACCGTAACGTCGTAGTGCTCAGCAAGCCCCAAGACCGTGACTTTGCCCTCGGTGCGCGCCAGTTCCAGAATCTCTTTTTGTCGAAACGTCGTTCCCAAAG
>NZ_JBDMZG010000163.1:0-26067 GCF_039769035.1 Pacificibacter sp. | reverse complement strand
TGTTGGGCGCCTTCTATGCGCGAAAATGCCGCGACTACAAACAGATACCACTAGGTTTCGCCAAAAAGACCCAAATTAGGTGGGCGGAGCGCGTAGAAACGAGGTTTTTGGGGCGGAACAATCTCCGTAAACTCCACGCGCAAGAAAATCGCTCACCTTCAGCTGAAGGGCGCGGTTTTCCGGTGCGCAGCGTGGAATTACCACGAATGCCAGTCGACCCAAAGCCAGATCACTAGCCCCCAAATGATCCCTGCCACAACAAAAGCAACGCCTGCCCAAGCTACATAGTCCCAATCATTCTCGATTCCCCATCCAGTCGTCACGCCTCCGGACGCGATCAGGATTATGGGCATAAAAAGGCCAATGATAAAACGGATAACTTGTTTCACTGAATAACTCCCAAAACGCGCTGTTTTGAGCGTATGCAGCCGGTACGAAATTTGCAAGTTTGCCATGCGGCTAGCGCTTTTTGTGCCGCGCTCCGCCAGCAAGCCGCCGCTCGCTGCGCTTCATCATCAATATCTCGTGTTTTTTCCAGACCTCAGTGCACCCACATCAAAGCACGCCGTTCAGCCGTTCAAACGAAAAACGAGGGCACAGGGCCCCCGTTTCGCAAATCAATGGTCCAAAGGCGTTACCCTTTAGTGATGTCAGGCGCGTCAACGGCTTTCATGCCGATCGCGTGGTAGCCTGCATCAACGTGATGGGTTTCGCCAGAAACGCCTGCACCCAAATCGGACAATAGGTACAAAGCAGAACCGCCAACGTCATCGATTGTCACATTGCGACGCAGCGGTGAGTTGTATTCGTTCCATTTCATAATGTAACGGAAATCACCGATACCAGAGGCCGCGAGTGTTTTGATCGGGCCAGCAGAGATCGAGTTGACGCGAATGCCGTCTTTGCCCAAATCTTCCGCGAGGTAGCGCACAGATGCTTCAAGCGCAGCCTTGGCAACGCCCATGACGTTGTAATGCGGCATGACGCGTTCTGCGCCATAATATGTCATCGTGATCATGGAACCGCCATCTGTCATCAACTTCGCCGCGCGTTGCGCAACGGCTGTGAAGGAGTAGACGGAGATGTCCATCGTCATGTTAAAGTTAGCGCGCGACGTGTCGACGTACCGTCCGCGCAGCTCGCCTTTGTCAGAAAAGCCAATCGCGTGTACGACAAAGTCCATTTTGCCCCATTTTGCTTCTATCTCAGCAAAAAGCGCATCCACTGAGTCACCATCAGAGACGTCACATTCAACCACAAAATCTGACCCAAGCTTTTCAGCCAAAGGATCGACACGTTTTTTGAGCTGCTCGCCTTGGTAAGAAAAACACAACTCTGCGCCGTGTTCGGACAAGGCTTTGGCAATGCCCCAAGCGATTGATTTGTCGTTGGCGAGGCCCATAATTAGACCGCGCTTTCCGTCCATAAGTTTTGTCATGGTCGGTTCTCCCACCTATATACTGCGTTGCCTATAGGCTTTAGGCGGTTTGCGCTGCGCTATCAAGTCTCGGGTGAACCGCACAGGCATGCCCGTACATATATATTTGTTTGTTTGATCTAGATCCTTGTTGCCAAGTAGGCGAAGCGCTATTTCAAAGATGAAACGCATAGGAGTGCCGTCATGTCCGTAAAACGCAGTGGAATTTTTAAAGGTGACGACCCGTTTGAAATTGCGCGCACATGGCTTGCCGAGGCTGAAGCCACGGAAATCAACGACCCCAACGCGATCGCGCTCTCAACAGTGGATTCTGATGGATTGCCCAATGCGCGTATGGTGCTTTTGAAGGCGATCGAAGACGATGCCTTTGTGTTCTTCACGAATTACGAGAGCGCAAAAGGCAATGAAATCGAAGCGTCCGGTCAGGCAGCCTTTGTGATGCATTGGAAAAGTCTTCAGCGTCAAATTCGTGTGCGTGGAGCTGTCGTTCGTGAGAGTGATGAGGCCTCAGACGCTTACTATAAGTCGCGCGCTCTTGGAAGCCGTATCGGGGCTTGGGCCTCGCAGCAATCGCGCCCCTTAAAATCAAAGGCCGCATTGATGGAAGCTGTCGCCAAAGAGGGGCTGACACACGGCCTAAATCCAAAGCGACCACCGTTTTGGGGCGGGTACCGGATTGTGCCAACAGAAATAGAATTCTGGGCCGCTGGAGAGTTTCGCTTGCACGACCGATTTAGGTGGACAAGGGGAACAAATGATGCTGACTGGACAATTGTATTACTAAACCCTTAAGTTGACCCTTCGTAATGGTCAAAAGTGCACAAAAAGACAGGTCATGTTGACCTTGAACCCGCGAAGCGTTTGCCGCACGTTAGCGGCGGGATGAGGGGCTGATGCCCCTAAGAATTTGGAGGGCGCTCGCGCGCCCCCAATAGGGAATGCAAAAATGAACGACGAAAATACAGTAAATGCAGTGGTCGGCCAGGTGAAATGGTTCGATACTGCTCGGGGCTTCGGATTTGTCGTTGCGGATAACGGCGGTGCAGACATCTTGCTGCATGCAAATGTGTTACGCGCCTTTGGCCAAAGCACGATCGCCGACGCGGCGCGCATTGAGATGACGATTCAAGAAACCGACCGCGGCATTCAAGCGGTTGAAGTTTTGTCTATCGAGCCACCCGTCAGTTCGACAGGTCCGGATCTTGAAGATCTTGAGCACTTAGATGAGGTCGATTTGAGCGTCCCGCTTGTGCCTGCACGGGTCAAGTGGTTCGACAAAGGCAAAGGGTTTGGCTTTGCCAATGTTTTTGGCAGCTCCTTGGACATCTTTGTTCACGTCGAGGTCCTGCGCCGTTCAGGTTTAGCGGATTTGATGCCAGGCGAAGCTGTCGCGTTGCGCGTCATTGAGGGGCGCAGGGGCCGCATGGCCGCGCAGGTCATCGCATGGGATGTTGCGACACGTGAGCAAGATGATGCGCGTGGCACAACCGCCCAAAAGGAAAGCGACCAACAATGAAGTTTGATCTTCAAAGTGAAACAGGGGCTGCACATCGTGTGGCCCTTTTTGTTGCGAGATTTCAGCGCAAGGAAACTGCGTTGCGTTGGGGTCGAAACACGGCACTGAGCGCCGCCCTTGCGGTATTGGCTGGGGGGGCAATGGCACAAGACGCTTGTGTGCGTGACGAAGTGCGGGTTGTCTCGCAAAGCGCGACACATCTCTTTTCCATTGAAGTCGCCGACACAGCGCAAGAGCGCGCGCAGGGGCTGATGTTTCGTGAAAGCATGCCAGAATCACATGGGATGTTGTTTGTTTATGCAAATCCCGCGCCCGTGAACTTTTGGATGAAAAACACACTGATTCCCCTCGATATGATTTTCACGGATCAACGGGGTGTCATTGTTACAATTCATGAAAATGCGATTCCGTTGGATGAAACACCAATTTTTGGCGGGGAGGCGATATTTTCTGTATTGGAACTCAATGCCGGTGTTTCTAAGGCCAAGAATATCAAAGTTGGGGACGTTCTTTTGCATCCTGCTTATGATTTTTACACTTCTGTGCCTTGCGAAGCGAAATAGGGGTTTTCATCCCCGATCACTCCTTTTATAGACACCCTCAGTCGGGGCGTAGCGCAGCCTGGTAGCGCGACGGTTTTGGGTACCGTAGGTCGCAAGTTCGAATCTTGCCGTCCCGACCATTTTCAAAAAGCATCATACACGAGACAGATTCATCCTTTTTGGATGGCTGTGTGATTGAATGTTTTTTGACACGAAATAGGGGTTTTCATCCCCGAATACTCCGCTTATAGACACACCTAGTCGGGGCGTAGCGCAGCCTGGTAGCGCGACGGTTTTGGGTACCGTAGGTCGCAAGTTCGAATCTTGCCGTCCCGACCATCTTCAAAAATAAGATTTGCAAAAAGCATCTCGCCTAGGGGCGCGCGGCGTGTCTTGCGTTGCGGTTTTTTGTGTCCACAACATGTGGTGCTCAGTCGACGAATCTCGTTGGGCGCAAGGCGGCGCCAATCTGAGCTATGATTCGTCTGTGATGGTTTTGAAAGGGTGGCGATAGCCCTTGGCCTCGATATACTGATTTTCCTCAAAATCGCTTAGGTTGCGCGCGTTTTTTCCCTTAATTCCTTGCGTTTCAGGGCGTTGGAGCGCGAAATGAACAGGTTTTTCTCACAACATGTTGTGTGCCTAGACAATAAGCAGCCTATGGAAAAAGCTTCCCCAACTGTCCTTTTTTTATACCTCGACTTATCCACAGATACTGACCCAATTCGTTAACGCGAGGCGGCAAGATGCTAAAACTAAAGAAGATTTGTATTAACATCTCGCTATCCGAATCGACGCGGCCTGTGGGTGAAATCGGTCAACAGATATTTGGTTATTTTAGTGCTAATTTTGACGTTGACCCATAGGGGTATAACGCTGCACATTGTGCTGGTCGGTTGATGAACCACTACATTTAGTTGTTTTGAAGCGGTCAGGGACTAGAGGCGTAAGGGCGGATCTTTGAAACAATAATCTGAACGGCAAACGGCACGATGTGTTGGTCGCCTAATCAGGTACAGACAAAGATCAAAACGCCAAGGACGCCACTCGAATATTGGATGAAGGGCAATTGCCTTTGACTGGAAACGCTTAGTCGCTTTTTCAGAACAAGACAGATTTGCCTGTCGCATGCCTTTGCCCTGAGTGCCGCAAAACGTAGGGATGCGCGGCCGACGATGAGAGTTTTACCGCTCTTGGAAAATTTGGGTAAGCGGCAGGTCGTGCAACGTTCAGTTGATGTAGGCGATCGGTCAGTAAAATAGTAGTCGAACACGGGGCACGTTTCATGAAGATTGAACGCAAATTCACCAAATCTGGATCTGATGCATATGCCGAGATGGCATTTCAAAAAACGTCTTCTGAAATTCGAAACCCTGACGGCACTGTTGTGTTCAAATTGGACGAGTGTGAAATTCCTGCGGATTGGAGCCAAGTTGCTTCCGATGTGATTGCACAAAAATACTTTCGCAAAGCCGGCGTGCCCGCGGCGTTGAAGAAAGTGAAAGAGAAGGGCGTTCCGTCCTTCTTGTGGAAATCCGTTCCTGACGAAACTGCACTTGAAAAACTACCAAAGGCCGAGCGCTTTGGTGGCGAAACATCCGCCAAGCAAGTGTTCGACCGTTTGGCTGGCGCATGGTGTTACTGGGGCTGGAAGGGCGGCTATTTCACGTCTGAGGAAGACGCCAAAGCTTACTTTGACGAAATGCGCTACATGCTGGCCTCACAAATGGCCGCACCGAATTCACCACAGTGGTTCAACACAGGCCTGCACTGGGCTTACGGCATCGATGGTCCGGGCCAAGGTCACCACTATGTGGATCACGCGACAGGCGTTTTGACCCGTTCAACATCTGCCTATGAGCACCCCCAGCCACACGCTTGTTTCATTCAGTCTGTGTCCGATGATCTGGTTGGCGATGGCGGCATCATGGACCTTTGGGTGCGCGAAGCACGCCTGTTCAAATACGGCTCAGGCACAGGCACCAACTTTTCGTCCTTGCGCGGCTCTGACGAGGCGCTGTCAGGCGGTGGTAAATCCTCTGGCCTCATGGGTTTCCTGAAAATTGGTGACCGTGCTGCTGGCGCAATCAAATCAGGCGGCACAACCCGTCGTGCGGCCAAGATGGTCATCTGTGATATGGACCACCCTGATGTGGAAGAGTTCATCAACTGGAAGGTCATCGAAGAGCAAAAAGTGGCGTCTATCGTTGCTGGTTCCAAAATGCACGAACGCCAGTTGAATGCGATTTTTGACGCGATCGGCACATGGGATGGCGCGGAAGACGATGCCTTCACACCAGCCAAGAACCCAGCGCTGAAAGCAGCGATCAAAGACGCCAAGAAAGTCTGTATTCCAGAGACTTACGTCAAACGCGTTCTGGATTACGCCAAGCAAGGCTACGCGAAAATTGAATTCCCAACTTACGATACCGATTGGGATTCAGAAGCTTATGCGTCTGTGTCTGGTCAGAACTCTAACAACTCCGTGCGCGTCACAGATGCGTTCTTGAAAGCCGTCAAAGAAGACAGCGACTGGGAACTGATCCGCCGCACAGACGGCTCTGTAGCCAAGACAGTGCGTGCGCGCGATTTGTGGCAAGACGTAGGTCATGCCGCTTGGGCCTGTGCTGATCCGGGCATCCAGTTCCACGACACAGTAAACGCATGGCACACCTGTAAAGAAGACGGCGATATTCGCGGATCGAACCCATGTTCTGAGTACATGTTCTTGGACGACACCGCCTGTAACCTTGCGTCTATGAACTTGCTGACGTTCTTGAAGAACGACAGTTTTGATGCGGAAAGCTACATGCACGCCACGCGTTTGTGGACTGTGACCTTGGAGATTTCTGTGATGATGGCGCAGTTCCCATCGAAAGAAATCGCGCAACGCTCTTATGACTTCCGCACATTGGGTCTTGGCTATGCCAATATTGGCGGCTTGTTGATGAACATGGGCTACGGATATGATTCCGATGAGGGGCGTGCTTTGACAGGCGCTTTGACAGCGATCATGACTGGCGTATCTTATGCAACCTCTGCTGAGATTGCAGGCGAGCTTGGCGCCTTTGACAAGTTCGAAAAGAACCGCGAGCACATGCTGCGCGTCATCCGCAATCACCGCACAGCGGCCTACGGCAAAACCACAGGCTATGAAGGTTTGGACATCAAACCAGTGGCTTTGGATCACAACAGCTGCCCTGATGCGTCCTTGATCGAATTGGCCAAATCCGCTTGGGACGAAGCGCTTGAGCTCGGCGAAAAGCACGGTTACCGCAACGCGCAAGTGTCTGTGATTGCCCCAACCGGCACCATCGGTTTGGTGATGGATTGTGATACCACTGGCATCGAGCCAGACTTTGCGCTTGTGAAGTTCAAAAAGCTTGCGGGTGGTGGCTACTTCAAAATCATCAACCGCTCTGTGCCTGCCGCTTTGGCGAAACAAGGCTACAAACCTGCTGAGATCGAAGAAATTGTCTCCTACGCTGTGGGGCACGGCTCAATCGGCAATGCACCTGGCATCAACCACACAGCGCTGATCGGGCACGGGTTTGGCAAGGAAGAGATCAAAAAGATCGAAGCCGCTTTGCCATCCGCTTTCGACATTCGTTTCGTGTTCAACCAATGGACTTTGGGCGAAGATTTCTGCACTGGCACGCTGGGCATTCCCGCCGCCAAGCTGAATGATCCGTCCTTTGATTTGCTGCGCTCGTTGGGCTTTAGCAAAGCTGACATCGACGCTGCAAATGACCACGTTTGTGGCACGATGACGCTTGAGGGCGCGCCGCATTTGAAAGAAGAGCACTACAATATCTTTGATTGCGCCAATGCTTGTGGCAAAAAAGGCAAGCGTTATCTGTCGGTTGAAAGCCACATCACCATGATGGCCGCTGCGCAGTCATTTATCTCGGGTGCGATTTCCAAGACCATCAACATGGCGAACGACGGTACCATCGAAGACTGTTTGGCGGCTTACGAGTTGTCTTGGTCTTTGGGCATCAAAGCCAATGCGCTTTACCGTGACGGATCAAAACTGTCGCAACCGCTTGCAGCTGCTTTGATCGAAGATGACGAGGAAGCCGAAGAGATTTTGGCCACAGGGTCTACGCAAGAAAAAGCGCAGGTTCTGGCCGAGAAGATCATTGAGAAAGTGATCGTCAAAGAAGTGGCACGGGGCCGTGAAAAGCTGCCTGAGCGCCGCAAAGGTTACACGCAAAAAGCGGTTGTTGGCGGGCACAAAGTCTACCTGCGCACCGGTGAATATGAAGACGGCAACCTCGGTGAAATCTTTATCGATATGCACAAAGAGGGCGCGGGCTTCCGTGCGATGATGAACAACTTTGCCATCGCGGTCTCTGTTGGTCTGCAATACGGCGTGCCTTTGGAAGAATTCGTGGATGCTTTCACATTCACCAAATTCGAACCCGCCGGCATGGTGCAAGGCAACGACAGCATCAAAAACGCGACGTCGATTTTGGACTACATCTTCCGCGAATTGGCCGTGTCTTACTTGGACCGCACCGATTTGGCGCATGTCAAACCCGAAGGCGCTGCCTTTGATGACTTGGGCCGTGGCGAAGAAGAGGGTGTGTCCAACGTCAAAACACCGTCTGAAAACGCATCTGCGAAATCCATCGAAGTGCTCAAACAAATCTCTTCCTCTGGTTACCTGCGCAAACGCATGCCGCAAGAATTGGTCGTGCTGCAAGGGGGCGCCGGCGCCGTCGCACTTGACGGCTCAGTGGACCCACAAACCGCTTTGCAAACTTTGGTTCCAAATGCAGGCGCAGCTTCCGCCAGCACTACGGCAGTGTCCTCAGGCACAGTTGCTGGGTCTGCGACGTCGCTTGATTTGCGCTCAAAAGCCAAAATGCAGGGCTATGAAGGCGACCCATGCGGGGAATGCGGTAACTACACGCTCGTGCGCAACGGCACTTGCATGAAATGTAACACTTGCGGCGGCACCTCGGGCTGTAGCTAAGGAAATATGACGATGGAATTGGTTTTTGATATCGCGGGTCAACATTGTGTTGCAGATCACGTGCAAATGCGTGGCAACACGATTGAGGCAAACTTTGCCTCTGACGTGGAAACAACTTTGGCCGATGCCTTTGCGGGCAGCAAAACAGTGTCCATTTTGGGCATTCCAGCGATGTCGGTGACGTATTCTGTGCAAGGGTTTCAGTCCTGCGGGGCGAACAGCTGCACAGCCGTTTTTTCAGTGAACAGCAGCGCAGGTCGCGTGCTTCATTGATGCGAAATTCCGCATGGCCGTTTTCGCGGCGGTGTGGGGCAGGGGACAGAGGTTCCCAATACAAGTTTCCGGAGCGGATGCGTTCGCTCTTGGCGTAGATCAGGCCACAGGCAAAAACACTTAGGGCAGTAATCAATGATGAGCCTGATCAACGAACCTCAGGGGACCTTCGGGTCCCCTTTTTTTGTCCATTGTTTCGGATGCATGCCTGAGCGCGAATAAAAAAGGCGCAACATCAATATGATGCGCGCCTTTTGTAATCGTTTGATGGTCTGCTTTAGGGCTTAGATTTTGCCGCGACCAAGCGCTGCAACACCCGTACGTGCCGTTTCAATCAGCCCCAAAGGCCGCATCAATTCCGCAAAAGCGTCGATTTTCTCAGAGGTACCTGTCATTTCAAAAACAAAGCTTTCCAATGTGCTGTCGACCACATTTGCGCGGAAAATTTCGGCCAGACGTACGGCTTCGATCCGCTTTTCTCCGGAACCTTTGACTTTGAACAAAGCCAATTCGCGTTCTACAGATGCGCCTTCGACGGTGAGGTCGTGCACATCATGAACAGGGATAATCCGGCCCAATTGCGCTTTGATTTGAACAATCACGTTTGGCGTACCAGTGGTGACGATGGTGATACGGGAGCGGTGACCTTCTTGGTCCACTTCCGCCACGGTCAGGCTCTCAATATTGTAGCCACGCCCTGAGAACAGGCCAATCACGCGCGCGAGCACGCCCGGTTCATTTTCAACCAAAACGGCCAAGGTGTGCTTTTCGATGATCTCGCCGTTCGGATCACGCAGGTTATAGGCGGAATGGCTTGTAGAGCCTTTTTTGATATGTAGTGCAGACATGATGTGTCTCCCTTACCCAGCACAATTCAGTGTGGCGTCAAATGTGTTAATCTCACCGCGTTTGGTGAGGGTCCGGACGGTGCAACCTGATGCGGCCTCAATGGCCGCGCGCGCGCTTTCTTCAAGCACAGCAAAGTTGAGTTGTCCTGTGTGAAAATTTCGGGCGACGGCAGTGGTGCCGTCGACCGAGACATTAAACTTGAATCCATTGCGCGTTACTTCCATCGCATCACCATCAGCCATGCACCCTGAAAGGGCGGCAAAGGCGACAGATGCCACAAAAGAGGCGCGAGATAGACCCATCATTACACCAAAACCGCGCCGTCGGATTTGATCGCGTCTTCTGTGGACGCATCGCCGAGCAGCATTTCATTGTGCGGTTTGCCTGATGGGATCATCGGGAAACAGTTTTCGTGCTTTTCAACCAAGCAATCCATGATCACAGGGCCATCGTATTTGATCATTTCCATCAAGGCATCGTCCAAATCTTTGGGGTCGGACACTTGAATGCCTTTCGCGCCAAAGGCTTCGGCCAATTTCACGAAATCGGGCAGGGCGTCGGACCAAGAGTTTGAATACCGCTCGCCGTGCAGCAGTTCTTGCCACTGACGTACCATGCCAAGGCGTTCATTGTTCAAGATGAACTGTTTCACGGGCAAGCGGTACTGCATTGCTGTGCCCATTTCTTGCATGTTCATCAACCATGACGCTTCGCCCGCGACGTTGATCACAAGGCTTTCAGGGTGTGCCATTTGAACACCGATGGACGCAGGGAAGCCGTAACCCATCGTGCCCAAGCCGCCGGAGGTCATCCACCGGTTTGGATCTTCAAAGCCCAGGTATTGCGCGGCCCACATTTGGTGTTGGCCCACTTCGGTGGTCACGTAGCGATCCATGCCTTTGGTCAATTCTTCAAGGCGTTGCAACGCGTATTGCGGCTTGATGATCGCGCCTTCTTGCTTGAAGGACAGGCAGCGCACTTGACGCCATTGTTCGATTTGCGCAGTCCAAGCACCGATGTTTTGCGTTTTACGGCCGCGTGATTTCCACACTTTCAAAACGTCTTCCAAAACATGGGCAACATCGCCAACAATCGGCAAGTCAACTTCGATAACTTTGTTCAAAGAAGACGGGTCGATATCAACGTGGATTTTCTTCGAGTTCGGTGAAAACGCGTCCAAACGACCAGTGATACGGTCGTCAAAGCGCGCACCGATGTTGATCATCAAGTCACAGCCGTGCATCGCCATGTTGGCTTCATACAAGCCGTGCATGCCGAGCATGCCGAGCCAATGCTTGCCAGATGCAGGGTAGGACCCAAGGCCCATCAACGTCGATGTGATCGGAAAGCCCGTCGCCTCAACAAGTTCGCGCAGCAATTGCGAGGCCGCAGGGCCGGAGTTGATCACGCCGCCGCCAGTGTAGAACACTGGGCGCTCAGCTTTTTCCAGCAACGCAACCAGATCGTTGATCTGCTCGATGTCGGCTTTTTTCTTTGGCTGATAGTGGCTGACACGGGCTTTTGATGGGGCAACATAAGCGCCATCTGCAAACTGCACGTCTTTTGGCAGATCGATCAAAACCGGACCAGGGCGACCAGATGTGGCCACGTGGAACGCTTGGTGGATCGTGTCTGCCAAATCGTCAGTGTCTTTCACCAACCAGTTGTGCTTGGTGCACGGGCGGGTGATGCCAACGGTGTCAGCCTCTTGGAACCCGTCGGTGCCGATCATGAACGTTGGAACCTGACCGGAGAAAACTACCAAAGGAATGGAATCGAGCAAAGCATCTGTCAGGCCGGTCACAGCGTTCGTTGCACCCGGACCTGAGGTGACAAGAGCCACACCAACCTTGCCAGTGGAACGCGCATAGCCTTCTGCGGCGTGGATCGCAGCTTGTTCGTGGCGCACAAGCACGTGCTTGATATCATTTTGCTGGAAGATGGCATCATATACCGGAAGGACAGCGCCCCCGGGATAGCCAAAGATTGTGTCCACACCCTGATCTCTCAGGGCTTGAACAACCATATCTGCTCCGGTCATTTGCCGTGTCATCGTATTCTCCGTATTGCGCATCGTGCCGTTGTTGTCTGTGATGGGTAACGTCAAGTGTCGTCATCTTCGCGTTGTCTCGTGGATGGGATAGGCGCGGTACGCCATAGTCCCATAAAAAAACCCCCGAATTTCGGGGGCGCATGGGAACCTATATGGTCAACCGTTACCGGCCCATGCGCATAAATTCCACGACGACTAGAAGAAGATTGTTCACTTTAATCACTCCGAATTTCTTTAGGCGACATTATGAGGCCTAAAGAAGGGCGTCAACCGCGAAATGCGCACTAAACGAAGCGTTTGGGCATATTTTTTGAAATATTGTTGCTAAAAGTGTTGGTTTTTGGGTCTATTCGGAAATTTGGCGGGTGGGTTGTGCTCGATTCATGGTTTCTCTACGCTCAGAGAGTGCTTTGCAGGTGTTGTTGGCTCAAATCTACACAACGCTAACACTTCGAAACATGGTGAAACCATTAAGGGGCATCTTCCAAATTGAATGATTTTCTGAGTTTCACATTCTTGTTTCAGTTCTGTCACGGGCCAGACACATAAGATCGGCAAATGGATCGGGACGTTCGCGCAGTTTGCGTGTTCACCTCTAAAGCAAAAAGAGATTAGCTATGAAAAAGACCGATATCCACGACCTGTCTTGGGATGAATTTGATGAAATGCGCGACCCGCGCGTGGACAGCAACGGATTTGACGCAGTCGTAGATCGCGCCGTATCACGTCGTGGCTTCCTTGGCGGTGCTTTGGCGTTTGGGTCTGGTGCAGCTGTTTTTGGCACGGGTCTGTTCTCTAGCACGGCAGCGGCCAAAGCCGACGGCATGAGCAAATTCGCGTTTAAGCCAATCGACATCGCAACTGATGCAGCCGTGCACGTGCCAGAAGGCTACGAGACAAAGGTTCTTGTCCGTTGGGGCGATGCTTTGTGGTCCGAGGCTGAAGGCGCATACTCTGCAAAAACAGGTGTATCTGTTGAAATGTCCGACAAAGTGTTCGGCGAAAACACCGACGGCATGGAGTTGTACGAAGTAGACGGCAAAACGCTGATCACTGTGAACTCCGAATATGTGAACCCAAAGATCAACTTGCCAGCTGAAGCTGAAGGCACACCACGCTCAGCCGACGAAGTGAAGCTTTTGAAAAACCTCCAAGGCGTGACCGTCATGGAAGTTGAAAAGGCTGACGCAGGGTACAAAGTTGTGGTCGATTCCAAATACAACCGCCGCATCACACACGAAACAGAAATGACCCTCGCTGGCCCGTTGGCTGGTTCTGATTTGGTCAAAACCAATGCTGATCCAAAAGGCATGACTGTCAAAGGCACAATGAACAACTGTGGCTCTGGCAAGACGCTTTGGAACACATACATGACCTGTGAAGAAAACTTCAACGGGTACTTCGGCACAACAGCCGAGCACGAAACAACACCTGGTGAATCGCGCTACGGTATCGGTGGCGAAGGTCGCTACGCCTACGAAAAATTCGACCCACGCTTTGATCTGTCCAAAGAGCCAAATGAGCCAAATCGCCATGGCTTTGTGACTGAAATCAACCCTGCTGATCCAACATCTACACCGATCAAACGCACAGCTTTGGGGCGCTTCAAACACGAAAACGCTGAAATGGTTCACGCCAAAGACGGACGCGTTGTTGTCTACTTGGGCGACGATGAACGTGGTGAATACCTCTACAAATATGTGTCCACAAACACATGGGCTGAGGGCACATCCCCTGAGGGCATCTTGGACGATGGTCAGCTGTTCGCTGCCAAATTCAACGATGACCAAACGGGCGAATGGTTGGCTTTGACACCTCAAGCCACTGGCATGACTGCGGAAGAAATCCTGTGTTTCACACGTATGGCGGCGTCTGCTGTACACGCGACAACAATGGACCGTCCGGAGTGGGTTGCAGCCAACCCATTGAAAGCAGAGGCTTACTGTGCACTCACCAACAACAAAAACCGCGGCGTTAAACCAAACGCAGGCGGCGACGACACATCCGTCAACGCAGCCAACCCACGTGAAACCAACAAATACGGTCAAATCGTGCGCTGGGTGCCTGCGGATGAAAATCACGCAGCAGAGAGCTTCACATGGGACCTCTACGTGTTGGCAGGCAACCCTGACGTTTACGACAACGCCTACGCGGGCTCTGAGAACGTCAACGCTGGCAACATGTTCAACTCACCAGACGGCATGGCGTTTTCTTCTGACGGGATGCTCTGGATCCAAACAGACGGCGATTACAAAAACGAAGGTGACTTCGAAGGCATGGGCAACAACCAAATGCTTATCGGTGATCCTGAAACTGGCGAAATCGCACGTTTCATGACTGTGCCTTACGGTGCAGAAGTCACTGGCCTGTGCTGGTCCAGCGACAAAAAGACTGGCTTTGTTGGCGTGCAACACCCGAAAGGCACTTGGCCTGACATGGGTGAGGGCGACAAGCCGCGCTCTTCCGTGGTGGCTTTCTGGCGCAAGGATGGCGCGACAATCGGTTAAGTCCAAAGCAATTTTAGCGAAGACTTAATTTAACAGGATTGGGTGCAGTTTCGGCTGCACCCAATTTTTGTGTTCACATTGCCCAATAGAAAATGCGCAAAGAAAAGCCGCCAAGCCTTTCGACCGGCGGCTTTTGCAATGTGTCTAAAGCGACGTGTGTTTAAGCGTTGTTCTTGAAATAACGCACCAAAAGGACGCTGAGGACCAACAGAACAATGGCTGGAACGCCTTCTGCGATTGGTGTGTAGAACAAGTGGTACAGGAATGCGCCCAAGCTTGTCGCTGCCAAACCAAGAGCCGCCAAGAAGCGAACTGATTTGACGAAAATGTCGATTGCGCCGGCGATTTCAAGTGCACCAACGATGTAGCCGGTGATCGGTGGCATGCCCATGTTAGCAAAAGAAAGGTGAACCATTTCAACGCCTGCAAGCTTTGCAGAACCCGCGCCGATAAAGGCAACTGCTGTCAAAATTGATACGATCCAAACCCAGATAGGCTAATTTGCGATAGGTTTCATATGTCTCTCCATGTGTCTCGCGATTTGTGCTGTGCGAGAATTGTGCGTTTATGCGGGTCACTCCCGAATTTCATGAGGAGTGTTTTTCATAGCACAGTGCATAAATCAAAATATTTCGCTCTCAGATTGAGCAGAGCATTGGTTCATATATGCACACTTGAGGTCCAGAAGCGTGGAATTAAAACCGTCCAGATCCCTGCAAAACGCCATGTTCCATTGCATAGCGGGTCAGCCCCGCAGTGGACGAAATCCCGAGCTTGCACTTGATATTTTTACGGTGGGTCTCGACCGTTCTAACAGAGATATCAAGATCTTGCGCGACGTCTTTGTTCGACTTGCCTTGGGCTAATTCAAGCAAAACAGTTTGCTCGCGTTCTGTCAACTGCGCGCGACCATCTTGGGTTTTGGGTTCAATGGCGCGCTGCGCACCACTGCACAAATAGGTTTTGCCGGCCATCACTGTATCAATGGCTTCTTTCAAATCTTCGGTCGGCACATCTTTAAGCACATATCCAACAGCACCATAATCAAGCGCAGCAGAGATGTATTCGGAACTGTCATGCATGGTCAAAATGAGCACACGCGTATCAGGGCGTTGCTCCAGCAATATCTCAGTTGCCGTCAGCCCACCCATTTTTGGCATGTTCAAATCAAGCAAAATCACATCGGGCGACAGGCTTTGCGCATGTTCGACGGCTTCTTCGCCGTTGGTCAATGTGCCAACAACGTCGATGTCGTCAAAGGTTTCCAACAATGCACAAATGCCCTCGGCCACCATTGGGTGGTCGTCAACAATGAGCACACGGGTAGGGGACTGAGGTGCTGACATGGTGTTCCCTTCGATTTCGCGCTTAATCTATGATGTCTGATGGGCGCGCAGTGAATTGCTTTGGTGGCAGGATATGCTTGAGCGGGACGGTTGCGTCAATCAATGTTCCGGGCGTCAGTCGTGTGATCGTCAGCGTTCCGTCAAGTTGTTCCATACGTTCTTGCATGTTGCGCAGGCCAATGCCGCGCCCTTTGCCATCCATCATATCGATCCCGCGCCCGTTGTCGCGCACAATCAAAGTTGCGCCTTTGCGGTGCCCACGCAGGCTCATATGTACTTCGGTGGCGCCGGAGTGGCGTTCAATATTGGTGAGCGCTTCTTGCGCAATGCGAAACAGTGCTGTTTTTGACTCTTCGTCCAAGCGGTTGCGGAAGACCACGGTTTCAAGCGACATCGTGATGCCTGTGCGCTCTTCAAATTCTTCGGTCATGGATTTAAGCGCAGGTCCCAGACCAAGATCATCCAAGACGCCGGGGCGCAGATCGCGCGAAATGCGTCGAACCTCAGAAATCGCCCCCCCCAGCATATCAAGGCTTTTCTCCAAGCTTTCTTTGGCGCGCACATCCCCTTTTTGCACCCGCCGCCATGCCAGATCCAAGGCAAACCGCACCCCGATCAAGATTTGCGAAATCCCGTCGTGCAGCTCACGTGCCACACGCATGCGTTCTTCTTCTTGGGTGTCGAAAATCCGTTGTGTCAGTTCTTTCAGCTTGGCATCGGCCAATCTGCGTTCACGCACCGTAATGAAGATTCCGGACAGAAACACCAGTAAAACAGCTGTCAAAGCGATGGCTCCGATATAAAGAAAGGTGCGTGCGACCCGTTGCTCCACATCAGCACGCGCTGCCGCAACGGAGTTCAGCACATCATCCACAAAGACCCCTGTGCCAATCGCCCATTGCCAGTCTTGCAGGCCGATCACATAGGCCATCATGCGGGCATCTTCGCCAGTCGAAGGCTTGGTAAACATATAAGAATGATAGCCGCCACCGTTTTTCGCCAAAGCAATTAACGTGTCAACGATGGGTGTTCCTTGGCTATCTTTCAGTCCGCGCCAGTTTTTGGTGATCAAATTGGTTTGACGCGGGGCGACCAAATTGGTGCCATCATAGTCGTAGACGAAGAAATACCCTTCTGTGCCAAAAGTCATCGCAGACAAGATTTGCGTGACTTTCAGCTTTGCCTCAGAATCTTCGGGACCCGCCGGATTGTACTGTGTCGAAATCGAGGCCCGCGCGAGCTGCAGGTAGTTTTGCAACTCATCGTGCTTGGCTGAAATGAGCTGGTTTTCGAGTTCTGTAATCTCGCGCTCCGCCATTTGGCGAGACTGAAAGGCCACCAGCACAGAAATAGCGCCCACCGCCAACAACAGCGGAATCGTCGCCAACAAAAAAAGCTTTTGCGCGTAGGTCAGGGTCAGCAGGGCACGTAAACGTTTGAGCATAAGAGGCCTTATGGGATGGATTCGCAGGATAGACATCACGACGATGACGTCAATCAGCACAATTTTTTGTTCATTTTGTACGTAAAACTTAGGCGTTTGGCCCAAAAAAGTCGTCAAATTTGGCGGAACTACGTAGACTTGGGTATTTAATTGCTTTGGAAGCCCCGCTATCGTTTACGCCAGTTTGGCCCTTTCTCGCGATCGGGCTGATTTCAAACACGGATGTTCTAGCATGTGTTCGAAATCCGCAGCCCAAGAGGAAGTGCTGTGAATCTGACATAGAAAAACGGGAGGAAACTATTCTATGGATCGTCGTTCTTTTTTGAAATCTTCTGCCCTTGGTGGCGCATCAGCTGCAGCCGCAGCAACTTTGGCCGCACCAGCGTACGCGCAAGGCAAACGTACTTTGACTATGGTCACAACATGGCCACGCGGTCTTGCGGGCGTTTGGGATTCTGTTGAACGTTTCGCGACATCTGTGTCCGAAATGTCTGACGGCTCTTTGACTATTGAACCAAAAGCAGCTGGCGAACTCGTTGGCGGTCTCGAAGTGTTTGACGCTGTGACATCTGGCCAAGCCGACATGTACCACGGCGCTGACTACTACTTCACAGGTCAGCACCCAGCATGGGCGTACTTTACAACTGTTCCTTTCGGCATGACTGCGCCTGAAATGATGGTTTGGTACTACGGCATGGGCGGCATGCAAAAGCACCACGAGCTTGGTGAAATCTTCGGCCTTAAATCTTTCATCGCTGGTCAAACTGGTGGTCAAGGTGGCGGTTGGTTCCGCAAAGAAATGAACTCTGCGGCTGACTTCCAAGGTCTCAAATTCCGTATGCCAGGTCTTGGCGGCGAAGCTTTGGCGAAACTCGGCGCATCTGTTGTGACCATGGCAGGTGGCGAAATCTACCAAGCTTTGTCCACTGGCGCGCTTGACGGCACTGAGTGGATCGGCCCTTGGTCTGATGAAAAGCTCGGTCTGCAAGAAGTATGTGACTACTACTACCCAGCTGGCTTCCACGAGCCAGGTGCGGCTTTGTCTGTTGCAACCAACTTGGACGTGTTCAACGACCTTACAGCTGGTCAGCAAAAAGCGATCGAAGTTGCCGCAGGCGACGCACACCAGCACAACTACTCTTTGTTCATGGCGAACAACGGTCCAGCGCTTGAGCGTTTGATCTCCGGTGGCTCACAGATCATGTCATTCTCTGACGACATCTGGGATGCATTCGGTGCCGCGTCTAAAGAAGTACTCGACGGTAAAATGGATGATCCGCTCTTTGCTGATATCCGTGCGTCTGCAGAAGCGTCAATGGCTGCGACATCTGGTTGGGCTGGTCGTTCTGACAGTGTTTACACTGCACAACGTGACCGCGTCATGTCTAACCTTAAGTAAGACTGATAACGCTTTGAAAAATATGGAATGTGCGCCTTGGCGCACATTCCTTTTATGAGCATATAATTTGTTCAATACGTAGTGCCATCAGGTCCAAAGACCATGGATGGCGAAGCCCGTTTTGCACTGCGCCCGACACGTGCGTTGTGCCAAAGGGGTCGAGGAATTTGGGGGACATCCAAACATGCAAGAAGAAGCCGCAACATCAGCCCTTGGGGCTGTCTTTGGCGGGCTTTGGTGGTTGATTAGCAATATCGGCATGGGCTTTTGGCACATGGTTTACGCGATCACCCACCCAAGCCTTTGGCTAGACTGGTCCAATACAGAAAGCCTGTTGAGGTTTGTTTATTACGGGGGATCGGTTGAAGCGTTTTTCGTTTTCCTCGATCTTTTCCTCGTCGTCACAGTCATCGGATTTTTCAACCGCTCGTTCCTTTGGGGCGTTGTGCGTGTGTTCGAAGGCTTCACAAATGGCGTGGGCCGTTTGGCCGCTTGGGCGGGCCTTGTGATGGTGTTGCAGCAGATCATGATCGTGTTCTTGCAGTCCATCTTTCGCGTTGGCGAAATTTCGATCTCGCCTTTTGGACTTGGCTTTACCCAGACCGTGACGTGGTGGTCCGAAAGCATCAAGTTTGAGAACGCAATGGTTGTTGCGCTATGTGTGTCCTACGCATTCGTGCAGGGCAGCCACGTACGGGTCGACTTGGTTTATGCGGGTGTGAAACACCGGACGCAGCGTGCGATCGATATGTTCGGCTCGCTGTTCTTTATGTTGCCTGTTGCGACACTCACTTGGATGTATGCTTGGTATTTCCTGTGGCGTCACTTGATCACACCGAAAGTGTCAGCTTCTGACCAGTTGGAAATGATGCTGCGCAAAGCGCGTATCGTGAAATGGAACGTGGAAACAGTGTCGTTCACCGGTGACGGGTTTAACGCCTATTTCATGTTTAAAATCTTGATCTTATCCTTCCTCGTTCTTGTGTTCGTTCAGGCGATTGCCTTTTTCTACCGCTCTTTCCTTGAATTCGTTGAAGGCGAAGAGAGCGCTGGCAAATACTTGGACAGAGACTCTCTTGGCGCAGGCGAAGAAGCTTACGAGGGGACGCATTGATCATGACCAACTCCATGCAATTCAAAATTTCCACTAAGGGGCTCGGCTCATGATTTTCGGACTTGATGGCGTAGAAGTAGGCCTCATAATTGTTTTCCTCAGCCTCTTTGCAGGCATTCTCACAGGGTTTCCAGTGGCGTTTGCCATTGGTGGCGCGGGGCTGTTGTCCTTTGGTATTATTGCAGCGCTCGACAGCGCGGGCATCTTGGTGCACCAAGCCATTGATACAGGGTCGGCTGCCTATAAAGAACTCACGGCTGCGGGGATAAACCCCGTCAACATATCGCATTTCAGGTATCCGGATTTACCGACCTATGCGGCGCCTTTGTTCGAAGGCGGCTGGGAACGCGCGATGAACCGCAATCTGTCGTTTATCGTCAACCGTATGAACGAACGTGTGTTCGCGGGTGCATCTATCGAGACGCTTTTGGCCGTTTTGATGTTCGTTATGATGGGCATCGTTTTGGAGCGTTCTAAGATTGCCAACGACTTGTTGGTGACCATGTCACGCGTGTTTGGTCCGTTGCCTGGTGGCTTGGCAGTATCCGTTGTTATTGTTGGCGCTTTCTTGGCGGCTTCAACAGGTATTGTTGGTGCGACGGTTGTGACCATGGGCTTGCTGTCCTTGCCCACGATGTTGCGCAATAACTATTCGCCTGAGATCGCGACGGGTGTGATTGCTGCATCTGGCACTTTGGGGCAGATCATTCCGCCCTCGATCGTGATTGTTTTGCTCGGCACATTGGCTGGTGATCTTTATTCAGCAGCTCAAGAAGCGCGGGCGCAGTCCTTTGGTTGTACCGATGCTTTGACCTATTTGGGCAAACCTGCGGTTGTGTCTGTTGGGACATTGTTCCAAGCGGCCATCTTGCCTGGTGTTATGCTTGCTGGATTCTATGCGCTTTACGCCTTTGGTTATGCGCTTTTGAACCCGACCAAAGCACCACCCGTACATTTCGAATCCACAACAACAGAGCCAATCACGCGACGTGAGCGTATCTTGTGGTTTGTTGCTATGCCTGTGTTCGTTATCGGCATGGCTATCATGTCGGGCCAAGTGGGTGTCTCTGGGTCACAATCCGTGCACGTCAATCAGTTCACAGATACTGGCGCACGCGCATCGTTGCGCACCAATGTTTCTGACACTTGCCAAGAGGCGATGATCACTTTGCATGGTCAAGACGCTTGGGATATCGCGGTGGCTGAGCAAACCGCGATCAATGAGAGCGGTGATGCGAAAGAAAGTGTACGTCGCACAGACGATGAAATGGCGGCTTTGACAGCACAAGCTGTGGCTGATGCGCCGTTGATCGGCAAAGGCATTTTGGTTGTCATGGTCATGCTTTCCATCGCGCTTGGTTTTGCACGCGGTGTGGCACTGTCTTCTGACGCGCGGCCTTTGATTGTGGGCGCGGTTGGTATTGTGGGTGTGTTGGTGTTTGACATGGTGTTTGTCAGCCCGCTGACCAGCCCAGGCACGGCCTTCATGATCTACTTGATCCCGTTTGCGATGATTGCCTTTGGCATGAAAACAGCAGTGGTCAATTTGGCGCGCAACGAATTGTTCCGCGTGGTGTTCCCGCCGTTGATTTTGATCGTGGCTGTACTTGGATCGATCTTGGGTGGGGTGACCAACCCAACGCCTGCGGCCGGTCTTGGGGCAGGGGGTGCTCTTTTGCTCGCGGCGTACCGCAAATTGCGTGACCAACAGCAAGTGTCCAAAATCATTATTGGCGGCTCGTTTGCTGTTGTTATCATGATCTTGATTGGTGCGAACTTCGATCTTCGGATTGGCCGTGCAGATGTGCCCTTTGAAGATTGGGTTGCCTACATTGTGGCGCTTGGGTGCTACTACTTTGCGTTCTTTGGCATCTTGTACTCATGTTACACCTTGCTAAGGGATGGCACGCTAAAAGTTGTCGTGCGCGAAACGGCCAAGGTGACGTCGATGGTGTTCACCATCTTGATCGGCTCACAATTGCTGAATCTTGTGGTGATTTCCTTTGGTGGCGAGCACTACATCCAGCAGTTCCTACGCAGCTTTGACAATGAATTCACTGTCTTCTTGCTCGTGATGGCTGTGTTGTTTGTCTTGGGCTTTGTGCTTGATTTTCTTGAAATCATTTACATCGTTGTGCCGATTGTTGGACCAGTTATCTACGGCGGTACTATGGATCCGAAGTGGGTGACGATTATGATCGCTGTCAACTTGCAGACCTCGTTCTTGACGCCGCCCTTTGGCTTTGCGCTGTTCTACCTGCGCGGTGTGGCTCCGCCCTCTGTCACAACGGGCCATATTTACCGCGGGATCATTCCTTTCGTGTTGATCCAAGTGGCTGGCCTTGGTGCGCTGTGGTTGTTCCCTGATGTGGTAACGATCATTCCAAACCTTCTGGCGCGCTAAGTCGACCACATAATATGTTTAAAGGCCTCGCAACTTGCGGGGCCTTTTTCGTATCGAACGGCTGGAGTTGTGGTGCCGCAAAGCAATATGACACATGATGGGGCATGTAACTGCATCGGGGCGGATGAGGCCAGTTTCGCGCACTTCGTGCGTATTGCCGCAGAGGGCGAACCCGAAGATGCGATGCTTTTAGGAATGTTGATTTTACGGGGCGAAGTGGTGCCCGTGGCCGTTGGTTTGGCGCAACAGCTTGGCCTTTTGATTGAAAGCAAGTTCCGCGCGGATGCTACGGCCATTTATCATTGAAATCGGGTGACGTTAAACTTCGGTCACAGGGCCTGAATTGCCGGTGTCGGCCATGCTGCCGCGTGGCAATCTGATGTTGGTCAATTGCTGAGCAATAGGTTCATTTTCATCGGGGGCTTGCGGCTCTTCAAAAGTATCTGGGTTGTCGACATTGACCCATGCATCATTCTTGTACACTTCAAGCGCAGAAAAACGAGCCTTGTAGCCCATCTTAGGGGATCCTGGCACCCAATACCCGAGATAGACATACGGTAAACCTGCTTCGCGGGCGATTTCGATGTGGTCCAGAATGATGTACGTGCCAAGGCTGTCTTTCGTCAGCTCGGGTTTGTAAAACGAATAGACCATCGACAGGCCGTCATCGAGCACATCCGTCAAACATGTGGCGGACAGTTCTGGATCGTCGTCATCATCGTCCGCCGCCGCGTAATATTCGACCAAACGTGTGCGAATAGGGGTCTCTTCGATCATTGCGGCGAATTCAAAGACATCCATATCTGCCATGCCGCCATCTGCATGACGCGCATCTAGATAGTTGCGAAACAGCTCATATTGGGCCTCTGTCGCCCAAGGAGATGTCGCGGATCGCTTGAGATAGTTATTCTTTTTGATCGCGCGTTTCTGGCTTTTGGATGGCACGAAATCTTTGACCCGAATGCGCGCTGACATGCAGGCACTACAATCGACACAGGTCGGACGGTACAAAACGTTCTGAGAGCGACGAAAACCTTGCTTGGAAAGGCTGTCACTCAGCTCTGTCGCAAGCTCACCCTGAAGTGCCGTAAACAGTTTTCGCTCCATCTTGTTGTCAAGATAGGGGCACGCTTGCGGCGTTGTCACATAAAACTGTGGAGCTGGAGGGGGCGAATGACGCATAGATGGGTAACGAGCCGTTTTTCATGACTGACACGTTACCCTAGCAAATCTGCGATTAGCCGCCAAGAGGGTCAAAAAAATCAAATGCGCCCAATTTATTTCAATGGGCGCCCATTCGCGCCCATTTCACATTTCACTGCGCCTGTGTTCTTAAAACTGCGATGGTCGGTTGATCGCCGCAGATCCTAGGATCAAATCTGACAGGCCTTGTTTGCGCGCGGTGGTAAGCATCAAGATAACCGAGATGATTTGTGGCAAGCCCGTTGTCGACCAAACCGTGTACATAGCCGTGTGAAGAAACGCCATGCCGAGGTCAAAATGCTCGCCTTTTGAAGTGCGGAATTCGATCCCCATCATGCGCATGCCCACAGTTGCAGAGCTTCGCGCAAGTGTCACAACACGGTAGGCAAAGCCGACAATAGCGACCAGAAACGGAAAGTAAAAAATCCCTGTGAACGCCGTCAGCGGTACGATCAAGGCGGACAAAACGACCACAATCACAAGGTCGATCACGAAGGCAATCAATCGCTTGGCCGGCGTGTTTTCATAAAACTCGCTTTGGCTGTGAGGATCTGGAAGGCCCCAAAGGGCAGTGTCGTCGTGGATCATTGGTTCGCTTTCGGTCAAAAGGAGTGTCATGGGATTATATCACAAATTGGATGTTTATGGCTGTTTTTGCTTGGGCGCGCCGGCCCATGTGGGACAGGCGCGCCTTGTGTTTGTGGCGGGATTTCACCGCACGGGTGCCGACGATTAAACGTTTTTGACAACGCTTTCGTCTGTTTCAGTTTGGGCACTCGCTTTTGGCGCGCGGTCTTCCATGAACTGATCAAACTCAGATTTGTCTTTCGCAGCGCGCAGGCGCTCTAGGAAGGCTTCAAAGCTGCCTTGTTCTTCTTCCAAACGGCGCAATGTTTCGGCCTTGTAGGCGTCAAATGCAGAGTTGCCGGAAGATTTGAACGCTGCGTGGCGTGCGTGTCGGTGGCTGCGATGTGTGCGGGGGCCGCATGAGGATTTGCTAAACATACGTTTGCTCCAGATCATATAAAAGAGAAGGGCGAGGCCAACGGGCCAGAAGAAGATAAAGCCAAGAACCATGGCCGCGATCCAGGCACCTTTGCCTTTGTCGTCAAGCCAGTTTTCGGCGCGGTTAAACCAGCCAAGTGTACGAGCTGGGACAGTTTCAAAGTCAGCGGCGTGGGTCATTGTGTCTCTTTCTTGTTTGTTTGGGTTTATGTAAATGTCTTTCACATTAACAAGATTGGGTTTTGTGTGCCGCTTTGCAAGTCAAAAAGTAAATGTTTTTTACATTAACTTACAAAGTGATTATTTATCAGGTGCTTAGCGTAAAATATTCTTTTAGAAATTTAGGCGAATAGGGGGTAAATGCGCGACAATGGCGATCATTTGGCCAACAAGTGACTAAGCTTTTCGGACTTTTGGTCTCACGATGACAATGTGCTGCGCTGTATGGCGTGGGTTATTCGGCAAGAATCTTTGCGATGACGTTGCGCAGATCTTCCCAGCCGCCATAGCAGCCTTCCCACGTTCCTTTTTGGCAGCGGTTCGAGCCGCGGCGACGCAGGGCGAAAATGCGATCTTCGGGGACGCCGCCATGTACATAAGCGTTGAAATCGGAGGTCGAATCTCCGAAAGCGGCCGCAAACGTCCAACCATTGTCAGCATAGGCGCGCAAAACGCGTTTCTTAAATGCGCCATGGTCCGCGCGATCACCGCGTGTTTCGGTCATGTGTAGATTTCCGGCTGGAAATCCGTTCTCGACCAGCCAAGCATTTAAGCCTGATTGCAAAAGTCGAACACGTGCCGAAACATAAATGATCTCAAACCCAGCATCAAAGAACGCTCTGACAGCATCTGCGGCACCGCTGCGGGGCGTTGAGATTGCCAAGACAGACGGTGTCAAAGTGCCATCGATGTCGAAAACGACGGCTTTACGTTCGCCTTCCGCTGCAGGCCTCCAATTTGAAAGCACGCGCGTTGCAATCCGCTCTACAGATGTGATGAGCTCCTTTGATCGCCGCTTCATTCTACGTTTCCTTGTTGGTATCAAACCTAAGTCCAATGACAGAGCTTACTGTGAAATTTTGACGCTGCTCTAAAAATTAAACCAGCGTCGATCATCCCCAAAGCGCCCCTATTCATACCGAGAATGCACGGGTTTGACTGTCATACTTCGCAGTGCTGCCTTGGGCAAGCAGATCATGAACCGAACTCCCAAAATGCGTGCCATCTGAGCGATTTTTTGCGAAATCAACCGGTGTTGGCGTCAATTTTGTGGGTGCTAAGCGGCCGCGTGATTAAGTGACCGACAGATTGAAACTTGAACGGGGCGACTTTGCCCGCATTAGAGCTAACTGATGAAGTCTGCGCGTTCGGCCTGTGTTATGCTTTGCAGCTGAGAAGGGGCGATCGAAAAGATGTGCCGCGGCGTGCCTGCGGCGGCCCACACAACGTCAAATTCATCAAGCGCTGGGTCGAAAAACATGGTGGGCGCATGAAGGTGGCCAACGGGCGAGACGCCCCCAATGGCGAATCCTGTCACCTTGCGCACAAGTTTTCCGTCGGCACGTCCAAGCGGTTCACCCGCGACAATGGCTGCCTTTTGCGTGTCGACCATTGAGCCACCAGCGGTGATAAAGAGATAAATGGTTTCAGTTTGCGTGCCCTGAAAAACGATGGATTTGGCGATTTGGTTCAACGCACAGCCCGCTTGCTCCGCCGCTTGCGCCGCCGTACGGGTTTCACCATCCATTTCTAGGATTTGAGCCTGTGCATTTGCCTTATCCAAGGCCGCTTCGACGCGTTTTAAACTCTTCGACATCAATCTCTCCTTTGAATGCGCGTCAATCTATCGTCGTTTTGAGGTTGCACAAGGCCCATCGACTGGGTCCAATACCGGCAGTCAATTAATGGAGCGCAAAACAGTGCCAGCCCCCTTTGCCACCCGAGTGACGCGTATGCCGCGTGCGTTTGAAAGTGATCGTGGACGTGAAGCTGC
>NZ_JBDMZG010000026.1:0-40483 GCF_039769035.1 Pacificibacter sp. | reverse complement strand
TTTGTTTGGGGGGCTCAATTTCGCCTTACAGGCTTGGTCTTTTCGCACATGCAAAGCATGGACCACGAGACAGTTCTTTCCCTCAGTTTTGTTCAAACTTCTGACGCGAAAGCGATTCTTTCGGCGTGGATGCGATTCTGCTTTATTTTGCATGTGCAGCATCTATTCTGCCTGTGACGCATGAAAATGCAGGCAAATACGAGGAGTAATACGATGGGTTTGACGGGTAAAACAGCTGTGATCACGGGGTCCAATTCTGGCATTGGTTTGGGGGTCGCACGCGAGTTGGCAAAAGCTGGCGCAAACGTGGTTTTGAACTCGTTTACCGATCGTCCTGAGGATCACGCAATTGCTGCAGAGATTGCCACAGAGTTTGGCGTCACTGCGCGCTACATTCAGGCTGATATGTCCAAGGGCAGTGAGTGTCGTGCTTTGATCGAGCAGGCTGGGACGTGCGATATTTTGGTGAACAATGCCGGTATCCAGCACGTTGCGGCCATTGATGAGTTTCCGAGTGACAAATGGGATGCGATCATTGCGATCAATCTCAGCTCTGCGTTCCACACCACTGCAGCGGCTTTGCCGAAAATGCGGGCTGCTGGATGGGGGCGCGTGATTAATATCGCGTCTGCCCACGGTCTCACCGCGTCGCCCTTTAAATCGGCTTACGTTGCTGCCAAGCATGGGGTTGTCGGGCTCACCAAAGTGACAGCGCTGGAGACAGCTGAAGAAAACATCACTGCAAATGCGATCTGTCCGGGCTACGTATTAACGCCACTCGTTGAAGCGCAAATCCCTGATACTATGGCAAAATATGGCATGGATCGTGAAACGGTGATCCGTGAAGTGTTGTTGGAACGCCAGCCGTCCAAGGCCTTTGCAACAGTCGAGCAGCTTGGTGGAACCTGCCTATATTTGGCATCCGATGCCGCAGCACAAATGACCGGTACGACCTTGTCAATCGATGGCGGTTGGACTGCTCTTTAGAAATTTGTCTATAAGCCTATCGGCGCCGGCCTTATGATTTGGGCGGCTCCGATGGGTTTTTCGTGTTCGGATAGACAAGACCCGCCGAAATCACCAACTTGGCGGCGTCTTCAACAGTCATATCCAAGATTTTGACATCAGATTTTGGGAAAAACAGCAAGAAGCCTGACGTTGGGTTGGGGGTTGTTGGCACGAAAATGGAAATCAACGGATCTCCGTCTTCCGCGAGTGCCGCAACTTCGCCTTTCGCGGTAGTGGATACAAAGCCAATGGCCCATGAGCCTTTGCGTGGATATTCCACCATGCACGCTTGATCGAACGATGTTTCCGACTGAGCAAATACAGTTTCTGCTATTTGTTTCAATCCATTATAGATCGAGCTTACCACGGGCGTTCTGTCTACAAGGCTCTCGGCCCAGCCGATAAAGGAACGCCCCAAAAGACCTTTCGCCAGCCACCCAACAATAACGGTGAAGATCAAAAAGATCACAACGCCGATGCCGCGCACGTTGACGGGCAATTGGTTGTTTGGGTCTGTGTATCCCAAAAGGCGGTTGATCAATTCACCTGGATGATAGGCTTGTGGCACGAAGTTTAGCACCCAGCCATCGAACCAGCCGGTGACTGTCCAGATCAGATAGGCCGTCAATCCAATAGGGGCGACCACAACCAATCCCGTGAAGAACGAGGCGCGCAATACCGTAAAGAGGCTGCGACGTGGGGCTGGTTGGTGAGGATGGTCATCAAACGGGTTTGTCATGTGTCACTTTATACCTGAAAGAGCGCATGTGCGCCTGTTAGGGCGAACCTAGGCACAGTCTTGTGACGACACAACAACCGTTGCGGCCCAAAAACGCAATTTTGATCAAAATAGGGGCTTATGCACACAAAGAATGCGCAATTTTAGCCGCCAAACGAGCGTTATTGCGTACAAGCGCGATATTTGCCGTGAGTGATCGACCTTCCGTGAGCTCAAACATTCGGTTCAGCAAAAACGGTGTGACTTGCTTGGCGGCGATGCCTTGGGCCACGGATTCGGCCAAAGCTTGTTCGATGTAGGGCGTGATTACATCAACGGGGATTTCATCGCTCTCAGGGATCGGGTTTGCGATCAGTTGCCCGCCAGGAAGGCCCATAAGGGCGCGCATTTCAGCTGCTTTGGCGATCTCAGCGGCGCTATCTAGGCGCAGCGGTGCGGTGTATTCAGAAGCGCGAGACCAGAATGCGGGCAGGGCATCTTGACCGTAAGAAATGACTGGAACTCCTTGAGTTTCAAGTATTTCTAACGTTTTTGGGATGTCCAAAATTGCCTTAGGCCCAGCGGCAACAACGGTTACCGGCGTTTGAGCAAGCTCAAGCAGATCTGCCGAAATATCAAAGGTTTCTTCCGCGCCGCGGTGCACGCCGCCAATGCCACCTGTGGCGAACACTTTGATGCCGGCCAAATGCGCTGCAATCATGGTTGCGGCCACGGTTGTGGCCCCTGTGCCTCCGGAAGCAATGCAAACCGCCATATCTGCGCGAGACAGTTTGGCGACGTTTTTAGCTTGGCCAAGGTCTTCAAGTTCTGCATCTGTCAGGCCGACATGAATGACGCCGTTTAGGACCGCAATGGTCGCAGGGGTTGCGCCTGCGTTTCGAACATCCTCTTCGACCATGCGCGCCGTTTCGACGTTCTGCGGGTAGGGCATGCCATGGGTGATGATCGTGCTTTCGAGCGCCACGATGGCTTTGCCCGCGGATTTTGCAGCTTGGACGTCAGGCGACAAAATAAGAGGAAGAGTGGTCATATGTCAGTATCTCCAGATACATAAAGTGCTGCAGCATCGAGGGCTTGCTTTAATGAGTGCATGTTGTTCGCGCCGCCCAGTTCGGCCGCGATATGCGCCGCCATGAACGTGTCGCCAGCACCCGTGACGCGCGCGACCATAACCGGCGGCGGTGTTTGAGTAATCACATCTGTTGCGCTGGCCATAGTCGCGTCTTTGCCGCCATCGGTGACCAAAACGCGGTGCGCGCCCTTTGCGATCAACGCTTTCGCGCCCTCAACTGAGGAATCAAAGGTCTTGTGACACAGCAATCCAGCTTCTTCGAGGTTCACATAGAGCGTCGCCTTGGGGTGCTGAAGAAGTGGCAAAAGGCGTTCTGCTTTTCCGGGACTTGCAGGTGCGACACGCAGGTCAGCCTCAGCAAACAAGGGCGATGTCGCGATTTCGCGCAGCAGGGCGACGGTCAAGTTGCCGTCGAGCGCAATGGGCCCATTATAAGGCGTCGCCTCGGTTCCAAGGCGGCCATCGGACAAGGGGCGTAGGATCTTGTCGCCAGCAGCTTCTAAGGAATGGGCGTCTGCGATTGCTGCAATCAAACCATTGGCGCCCTCGACCGCCATATAAATGTCCGTCGGCAGGTCATCAGAACGATACACATGTGACGTGGCGATGCCGCGCACTTTGGCGGCCTCGATCAACTCGTCGCCTTGCGCGTCTTGTCCCACTGCAGTGAGCAAATCGGGGCTTAATCCAAAGCGAGACAAGGCCATTGCGATGTTCATCGCAACGCCGCCGGGCACGCGAATGATCCGTCCAGGAACGTCGGAGCCCACGCGCATGGAGCGGTCTGATCGGCCAATCACGTCCCACAGAACGGAGCCAATACAAAGGATGTTTTGTGTGTGAGTCATGACGCGTATTGGAGCAATTTTTGACCAAATGGCAAGTGTTTCGCGGGAATTGCAGATAGAATTCGACGTCAACTGCAAATAACCTCGCTTTGAGCCCCTAAAATTGCACAAAACCCGTGAAAATGGGCTTTATTCGCTTGCGTCAGACCAAACACCGTCCTATTAGCTGCCTCACTTCACAGGCGGAGGCGGGCCCTCGAGGGAGAAATCCTCGAAAGGTCCACCGGTTGGGGCATTTGCTCTGAAGACCCTCCGCTCAGGTATAAACCGGAAAAGGAACATGAATATGGCTCTTCCAGAATTCACAATCCGTCAGCTCCTTGAAGCTGGCGTTCACTATGGTCACCAAACTCAGCGTTGGAACCCGCGTATGCAGGAGTTCATCTACGGTGAGCGTAACGGCATCCACATCTTCGATTTGACACAAACTGTTCCAATGCTTGACCAAGCGTTGAAAGTTGTGCGTGACACAGCTGCTAAAGGCGGCCGTATCCTTTTCGTTGGTACAAAACGCCAAGCGGCTGGTCCTGTTGCTGAAGCTGCTGAAAAATGCGCACAGTACTACATGAACCACCGTTGGTTGGGCGGCACTTTGACAAACTGGAAAACTGTTTCCCAGTCTATCGCACGCCTCAAAATGATCGACGAAAAGCTTGCAGCTGGTGCAGAAGGCCTCACAAAGAAAGAGCGCCTTGGCATGGAACGTGACCAAGCGAAACTCGAAGCATCTTTGGGCGGTATCCGCGACATGGGCGGCGTGCCTGATTTGATCTTCGTTGTTGACGTAAACAAAGAAGACCTTGCAATCTTGGAAGCCAACAAATTGGGTATCCCTGTTGTTGCGGTTGTTGACTCCAACTGCCCACCTGCAGGCGTTGACTACGTGATCCCAGGCAACGATGACGCGTCTCGCGCGATCACTTTGTACTGTGACCTTGTTGCACGCGCAGCTCTTGACGGCATGACTGAACAAATGGGCGCTGCTGGCGTTGATTTCGGTGCCTTCGAAGAAGCACCAGCAGAAGAAGTTGTTGCTGAAGCTTAAGCGCTTCAAAAACGTTACACACATGTTACGGGGGCAGGGTAGACCCGCCCCCATTCCAATTTCAATTCTAGGAGAACCGGCATGGCAATTACTGCTGCAATGGTTAAAGAACTGCGCGAAGCAACAGCTGCAGGCATGATGGACGCGAAAAAAGCTCTCGTTGAGTGTGATGGTGACATGGAGGCCGCTGTTGACTGGCTTCGCACCAAAGGTTTGGCAAAAGCTGCTAAGAAATCTGGTCGTACTGCGGCTGAAGGTCTTGTTGCTGTTGCTGTTTCCGGCGGCAAAGGCGTTGCGGTTGAAGTGAACTCTGAAACTGACTTCGTTGGCAAAAACGCTGAATTCCAAGCTATGGTTGGCTCCATCGCAGGTGCTGCTTTGACTGTTAACACAGTTGAAGAACTCTCAGCTGCTGATCTTGGTGGCAAAACTGTTGCTGAAACGATCACAGACAAAATCGCGACAATCGGTGAAAACATGGGCTTGCGCCGCATGTCAGCACTCGAAGGCGACGTTGTTGTGTCTTACGTTCACAACGCTGCTGCTGACGACATGGGCAAAATCGGTGTTCTTGTTGCGCTTAAAGGCGGCGACGAAGCATTTGGTAAACAGGTTGCAATGCACATTGCTGCGATCAACCCAGCATCTTTGTCTGAAGCTTCTCTTGATCCGGCTGTTGTCGAAAAAGAAAAGCAAGTTCAAATGGACATCGCACGCGAGTCTGGCAAGCCTGAGAACATCATCGAAAACATGATCAAAGGTCGCATGAAGAAATTCATCGCCGAATCCACTTTGCTTGGTCAAGCTTTCGTCGTGAACCCAGACCTTACAGTTGAAGCAGCCGCCAAAGAAGTTGGCGCTGAGATCACTGGCTTTGTGCGTCTCGCTGTTGGCGAAGGCATTGAAAAAGTTGAAGAAGACTTCGCTGCTGAAGTTGCAAAAACAATGGGCGGCTAATTTAGTCACCAGTTTTAATGGGGAAGGGGCCGCGGAAACGCTGGCCCCTTTTTCTATTCTGTGCGCCCAAGAAAGATATGTGCCGTGAAAATGAGAAAGCGCAGCCCTTAAACAAGGACTGCGCTTTAAAACGTGCTGTGTGTCTTCGGGATGGCGAAATGCACAGCGTTACGAACTAAAAAAGGATCACTTTGCCCACTATAAACAAGCAATCCCATACGCCAGCGAACCAGCAAGGTCAGATAAGCTTAATAAGAGCGATCTCTGGCCCAACACCTATGAAGACAAACTTCGTTAACAAGGTGTAAACAGATTGCAACGTTGACGTTACGGAAGAAAGTGGGGAAAATCATACCTTTCGAGCCAAAATTCAATGAAATTAGCGCAAATTGTGCGATAATCACATGTCGGGCCAGTCAACCGATGTCTAAAGTCGGTAGAATTGATTGAGCAATGACGCTTTCAAAATGGCCTGCGCCGTTGTTTCAACATCCAGCGCATCGCGCGCAAGCTTAAGGTGCTTTTCAACCGTTGCTGTCGTCAGGCCCATGATCGTCGCAACATCTGCTGACGTTTTGCCATCTCCAACCCATTCTAGAACCTCACGCTGGCGTGATGTTAGACGCCTTAAGTCAAATGGAAGCGACATTATTTTTAGGTGAGCAATGTCGCATAACATCTTGATATAACGACCATGTTCTTTCCAAATCTCGTCCGCTTCTTCTTGAGATCCCGTAAACGGAGGCAATGAAAATCCGATAGCGCCTTTGGAGCGCGTGGTAGAATTGTTGAAGCCAATGGTGTAGCCGTATTGGAGGCCAAAGGAATGATTGAACTTAACCGTTTCCTTGGCTTCATCGCTCAAGGTGTCGTAAATTTCGTCGATATGGCCCCAGGAGCAGGCGCCAGAGTTTTCTGAGGCCCATTTTACAAGTGGTCCGTGTACGTATCGTCCTTCGTCAAAATAGCCTTTGACGTAATCTGGCCCAAGATTCGTGAGTACGAGATGGTCGGTGGTGTCGCCAAATCCATTTTTGGTATGAAATCGCGTGAAGCCGTAGAGCGCGTTTTGAAATCCACACCGCAGTATGTTCTGTAGTACGATGTCCCAGACTGCATCTATCGACGTGCATTCTATTATGCGTTCTAGATCTTGGGTCATGTTATTCCATCTGACTTGTACAAATCACGTTAGTCGATGCGCAGCCAAGGATGCAACGTTTGCTGCCAATTTGAGTAAAATTTGATGCTTGTTGTAGAGATCTTCGTGCCATTGCCTGTCTTTTATTTACATAATACCAATTATAAGAGTTATGTATTGCCGAGAAGACTTGCGCGGTACACGCACACAAAGCTGCCCTATCAGCTCAACCAGACAATCTGATGGCTTTGAAGCGTGACGCCTGTACGCACGTGATAAGACTCACCTGTGATGAGATCCGTTAAACGTGGCGCTGTCCCAACAAACTGATCTGCGTCAATGACTTGAGTGTCGTCCGAGAAGTTCGCTAGAACGCAAATCTCCTGACCGCCACCACTGCGCACATATCCAAGAACATGCGGATTGTCTGTGTCGAACCCGTCGATCGCGTTGCCTGACAAACCAGGTGCATTACAGCGCGCATCAATCATGCGCTTCATGCCGGCGAAAATCTGACCTGCTGTTGTGTTTGGGTCGTTGCGTTGCGCATAAAGATCATCCGGTCGATATGGTCGCCCTACCCAACGCGACTCTTTCGCAGTGGCTGGATCGTTCAGATAGGATGAATCGTTCAATTGTCCAACTTCGTCGCCCAGTGAAATCAGTGGAATGCCGCCCGCTGAAAACGCAATTCCGTACATCATCAAAATGCGCGCAATGCCGCCGGCGTCGCCTGCCTCAACACCGGTCAAGGACGCTGTCGTTCCACAAACAAAGTAAAACGCTCAATGTTAGCGCTAAAGACAAAAAGAAAGTGCGCCAAAGGTGACGCACTTCCCAAAAGGATCAATGCTCCGACTAAGAGGCACCCTACTCAACGGCATTTGCGTTTCTGCGTGCCGCTTTGTAGCAATGACAAACTAGCCCAATGCGTATCCTGCTCCACGTATCGTGCGCACAGGATCTTCGCCACCAAACTGGCACAAGGCTTTGCGCAGGCGCCCGATATGGACGTCCACTGTGCGCGTATCGACATAGATGTCACGCCCCCAAACACGGTCCAGCAATTGTTCGCGTGACCAGACCCGACCAGGTTTTTCCATGAACGTCGTCAAAAGGCGAAACTCGGTTGGACCAAGTTTCAACGCACTGTTCGCGCGTGTGACTTTATGCGTTTCTGCGTCCAAACGAATGTCATCATAGGACAACACTTGTCCAACAGCTGAAGGCCGCACGCGGCGCAACTGTGTACGCACACGTGCCATTAATTCGATCACAGAATATGGCTTCACTACGTAGTCATCAGCCCCCGTTTCCAACCCGCGCACGCGGTCCACATCTTCGGAACGTGCAGACAGCATGATGATCGGAATGCCGCGGGTTTCTGCCCGAGACTTCAACCGGCGACAAATTTCGATGCCAGAAACGCCTGGAAGCATCCAATCCAGTACGATGATGTCTGGGGCGTCTTCGTCCACAAACATCAACGCGTCATCTCCGTTTGCTGCTTTGGTCACAGAAAACCCTTCGGATTCGAAATTATAACCAAGCACTTCACGCTGTGCTGGTTCATCTTCGACAATCAAAACTGAAGGACGATCAACAGACATTATTTTGGCTCCAGACCAAGATCAGTTTGGGATGTGACGTCTGCTTTTGGGCGGCTTTCCTCTGGCAATTCACCGGTCACAAGGTAGATGACTTGTTCCGCAATTGAGGTCGCGTGGTCGCCCATGCGTTCGATGTTTTTGGCGATAAAGTGCAGGTGCATACAGGCCGAGATATTGCGCGGATCTTCCATCATGTAGGTCAGGAATTCGCGGAACAGAGCGTTGTACATTTGGTCCACATCAAGATCGCGTTGGCGGACCTGTTCTGCCATTTCAGCATCGCGTTGAATGTAGGCATCAAGCGCCAATTTGAGCATTTCCTCAACTTCACGCGCCATACGACGGATAGAGGCACCTGCCCCATCAATTGGCTGCATGTCGGCCAAAACACCTGTGCGCTTCGCAAGGTTTTTGGCGTAGTCGCCACAGCGTTCTAGGTTGCCTGCGATTTTCATCACAGTCAAAACAGTGCGCAAGTCGCCCGCAATCGGTGAGCGCAATGCGATCACGCGTGCAGCTTCTTCGTTGATCTCTTCTTCAAGCGCATCAATCGGTTTGTCGGCCGCACGCACTTTCTCGGCAAGCTCCGTATCACGCTCTTCAAGCGCTTGGGCTGCAGACGTGATATTGGCCTCAACCATGCCGCCCATTTTCATAATCAGGGCTTGGATGGCTTCCAAGTCGCGGTCAAATACGGACGCGATGTGTTTTTCATTGTTCATTTCAAATCACTCCTTAGCCGATCCGGCCAGTGATGTAGGACTCTGTACGCGGGTCCTGAGGATTGGTAAAAATTTGGCTGGTTTCGCCATACTCAACAAGGTTTCCGAGGTGGAAAAAGGCTGTTTTTTGGCTCACACGCGCAGCTTGCTGCATTGAGTGGGTCACGATGACGACTGAAAAGTTTTTGCCCAAGTCGTCGATCAACTCCTCGACTTGCGCAGTGGCAATCGGGTCAAGCGCGGAACAAGGCTCATCCATCAACAGCACTTCGGGCTCAGTCGCAACGGCACGTGCAATACACAGGCGTTGTTGCTGACCGCCAGAAAGGCCGGTGCCTGGCGCGTGCAAACGGTCTTTCACCTCATCCCAAATTGCGCCGCGACGCAAAGACTTCTCAACGATATCATCAAGATCCGCTTTGGAACGTGCCAGCCCGTGAATGCGCGGGCCATAAGCGATGTTGTCGTAGATCGATTTCGGGAATGGATTTGGCTTTTGGAACACCATGCCGACTTTGGCGCGCAATTGCACCGGATCGACCCGTTTGTCGTAGATGTCTTCGCCTTCAATCGTGATTTTGCCTTCGACGCGACAAATGTCGATCGTGTCGTTCATACGGTTCAAGCAGCGCAAGAACGTTGATTTACCACAGCCAGATGGGCCGATAAATGCTGTGACCGTCTTGTCTTTGATCTCGACATTGACGTCTTTGATCGCGTGGGTGTCACCGTAGTAGACTTGCACGCCTTGGGCAGAGATTTTGTTGTCGTTCATGTCTACGTCTCTTTTTACAATTCGCATATCATTCATTGTTTTGATCCTAGTCTACCACCGGCGCTCAAAGCGACGGCGAAGGAGGACGGCGATGATGTTCATGGTCATCAAGAAACCAAGAAGGATGATGATCCCACCCCAAGCGCGTTCATAATACGCTGGGTCGGCACGTTTGGCCCACTCATAAATCTGAGCAGGCATCGCAGAGTTCGGGTCGAGAAAGCCGGAGGCAATGCCATCAGGCATGTTGGAGGCGATGTAGCCGACCATACCAATCAGCAACAAAGGCGCTGTTTCGCCCAAAGCTTGAGCAAGGCCAATGATTGTCCCAGTCAAGATACCCGGCATTGCGAGCGGCAAAACATGGTGGAACACCGATTGCATTTTGGACGCGCCAATACCAAGTGCTGCATCGCGAATGGACGGTGGCACAGCTTTCAAAGATGCGCGGGTCGAGATGATGATTGTTGGCAATGTCATCAAGGTCAAAACCAAACCACCAACAAGCGGCGCAGATTGCGGTAAGTGCGCAAATTGGATGAAGACAGCCAGACCCAAGATACCGAACACGATGGATGGAACCGCCGCGAGGTTTGAGATGTTCACCTCGATCATATCTGTCCATTTGTTCTGCGGCGCAAACTCTTCAAGGTAGATGGACGCAGCCACACCGATAGGCAAAGCCAAGCACAGCACAACGATCATCATAAACAGTGACCCAACCATCGATACACCGATGCCCGCTTGTTCTGGACGCGATTCAGATGCGTCTGCCCCCAAAATAAAGTCAGCGTTAAAGGTTGTTTCCAATAGGCCCGCTTTGACCATTTCATCGGCCACATCCAGATGCTCTGCATTCAGGTTTTTGTCCCGCAGCAAGGCATCACGTGTCACGCGGCCCTTGAAATAACCATCGACACGTGAGGCTGCCAGCAGACGAAATTCAACGGTTTGACCAACAAGTTCAGGGTTGGCCAAAACCACATCGCGCACTTGCGCAGGTGCAGAGGACGACAAAAGCTTGCCGAATTCTTTGGCCTTGGTGAAGGGTGTCTCGATGCCCTGCTCTTCCAAAGCGGCCATCAGCGCTTTTTGGACGATGGGTTTGTAACCAAAGGTCGTGACTTTTTTCATGACCTCAAGGTCACGTGTGCCAGATTTGTCGAGCTTGGCTTCGTTCAATTCGATTGGAATTGTGATGAAGGTTTGCTTAAACGCCGGCGTCCCGTTGGACAGAATTGACACCAGCAAGGCAATAAGAAAGCACATGCCCAAAGCGATGGCTGCGATGCCGTAGCTCTTAAAGCGAGCTTCGGAGGCATTGCGCTTTTTGGTGCGGGCATCCAACGTGAGCAAAGAGTTCTTTGGCGCGGCCGATGAGTTTGCGGATAGATCAGACATCAGTCGTACTGCTCCCGGTATTTGCGCACAATGACGAGTGCGACAATGTTGAGGCCAAGTGTGATGACAAACAATGTCATCCCGAGGGCAAAGGCGACCAGCGCCTCTGGTGATGAAAAGTCCGCATCGCCAGTCAATTGGCTCACAATGCGTGTGGTAACGGTGGTCATCGCTTCGAACGGGTTCATCGACAAACGCGCCGCGGCCCCTGCCCCAAGCACCACGATCATGGTTTCCCCAATGGCGCGTGATGCAGCCAAAAGGATCGCACCAACAATACCAGGCAGCGCTGCGGGCAGCACGACCTGCTTGATCGTTTCGGATTTGGTCGCACCAAGTCCGAGTGACCCATCGCGCATGGCTTGCGGGACGGAATTAATGATGTCGTCAGACAGGGATGAAATGAACGGGATCAACATGACCCCCATCACCAAGCCAGCCGTGATAACAGCCGTGCCGCCTTGCATCCAGTCAACACCAAGTGTGCCGTTTTCACCGAACCAGCTGACCAACAGCGGGCCAACGGTGAGCAAGGCAAACAGACCGTAAACGATGGTCGGGATCCCTGCGAGCACTTCCAGCAATGGCTTGGCAATGCCACGTGTTTTTGGACCGGCATATTCGGACAAGAAGATCGCTGCGAACAATCCAATAGGAACAGCCACGAGCAATGAGATAACCGAGATGTAGAATGTGCCCCAGAACAGTGGCAAAATCCCCAATTCAGACCCGCCACCAAAGGATGGCGCCCAAGTGGTTCCGAAGAAGAAGTCCTTAGCAGGGTAAAGCTTGAAGAACTCGATTGTGTTGAAAATCAGCGACAAGACGATGCCAACAGTGGTGAGAACCGCGATCGAAGCGGCTGACAAAAGCAATACCAACAGCACGCGTTCAACCGAATTGCGGGCGCGTTTGTCACGATTGGTTGCCCGAACAGACACCGCAAAACCAGCGAGCGAGGCAAGCAAAACCACACCGGTCATCAACCAGCGACCTACTTTTGACTCAGCACGGTATCTTTGGGCAGCCTCAAGAACGAAGTCTTGAACATCCGCGCCGAGTGCGACGCCAAGACGTCCCAAAATGCCTCGAACATCCGAAGCACCCGTCAAGTCATTCGTGGTTTTCAGGTCCATGGCGCCAGTTGACACGGCCAAATCAAGACCGTCTGCAACACGGCGTACATCTGACATGACAAGATTAAGTTCGCCGACATCTGCATAGTTTGACGCACCAATGTGCGATGCAACGTTGGCGTGAATGACCATGGGCTGCGCAATGAGCCAGACTGCCAAAAGGCCAAGCCCTGGGATCAAAACCGAAAGAAAAACATTTGAGCCATAATAGCTCGGAAGCGAGTGGAGATTTCTGATGTCCCCTCCGGCATCCTTCATGGCGCGTGCGCGACCAACGAAAAAGCCAGCAAGTCCTAAGACCAAAACCAGTATAAACAGCCAAAGCGCGGGCATAATGGGCAGCTCCCCTTCGCGTCTCATTTTATGACAGGTTTTAAACCCTGCCTCTTTTCGGGTCAAAAGCGGCGCGAGAAATCCCGCGCCGCCTTTTATCATTCAGTAAGCAATTCGCTTAGTTCATCATTGCTGTTCCGGAAGCAACCGCTTCTTGTGTGTCAGCAAGCTCAGGGTCAGAAACGAGACCGTATTCAGCCAATGGGCCGTCTGGGCCAGCTATGTCGTCGGATACGAAGAAGTCAGCGAATTCTTGCAGACCTGGGATCACACCGATGTGGGCTTTTTTGATGTAGAAGTAGAGTGGGCGTGACACAGGGTATTCACCAGTTGCGATGGATTCTGTTGTCGCTTCAACACCGGAAACAGTCGCTGTTTTCAGTGTGTCTGTGTTGTTTTCGTAGAATGCGAGCCCGAAAACACCAACACCGTTCGGGTTAGATTGGATGCGAGCAAGTGTTTCTGTGTAGTCGCCGTCGATGTCGATAGAAACGCCGTCTGTGCGTACTTCGTAACATGCTTTTGCAGCAGCTTTCTTGTCGCCACCGTTTTCAGCCATGAACAGGTCGTATGCGCCCGCTTCTTTACAGCCAGCTTCGAGAACTTTTGTTTCGAAAACTTCACGTGTGCCGTGCTTTGTGCCAGGGATGAAAGCAGCAATGTCTACATCTGGAAGCGCAGAGTTAAAGTCGGACCACTTGGTGTTTGTGTTTTCAACCAAAGTGCCGTCTTTGACGATTTTTTCGCCGAGAGCGTTGAAAAGATCAACCGGTTCGAAAGCTGTCAAAGCTGGGCCGTCGATTTGGGACGCGAATACTATACCATCGTAACCGATCCGCACTTCGACGATTTCTTTAACGCCAGCTTCAGCACAAGCTGTGATTTCTGTGTCTTTGATTTTGCGTGAAGCGTTCGCAATATCGATTGTGTTTTCGCCAAGACCTTCACAGAAGCGTTTGAGGCCAGCAGAAGACCCGCCAGATTCAACAACAGGTGTTGGGAAGTCGAAGTTTTCGCCGAAAGCTTCTGCAACGATGGAAGCGTAAGGCAACACTGTGGAAGATCCTGCAACTTGAACTTGATCGCGCGCAGCTGCGGCAGTGACGGACATAGCGGAAATCGCCAAAGCAGAGGCGGTCAGTTTAACAAAGGACATATGTAGCTCCTGAATTTCATAAGGTGAGAGGCGTTTTGTTTCTCTCTGTTCGGCGGTCTAAACGTGCTTCGCTATGCTTTTGTGAACCTAATGTAACAGTTTCATGACAGCGGCGGTTTTTCGTCGATTTTCGTAACGCAAGATTAGGAATTGTGACGAAATAACACGAGTTTCCCTACTCGTAGGGCAAGATCACTGAAAAACAGCTGCCATTGCCTGCGTGACTTTCGATGCGCAAACGACCGCGATGGCGAGTCAGGATGTGCTTTACAATCGCAAGCCCAAGACCCGTTCCCCCCATTTCACGCGATCTGTGCGCGTCGACGCGGTAGAAACGTTCCGTCAGGCGCGGAATGTGATGCGCTGGGATGCCTTCGCCCTGATCTGCCACGTCAACACGCACGGCTGGGCCACGCATTGTGGGCTCCACTGCATGTGACGTGATGCAGATAGACACCTCACCATTTACAGGACCGTACTTAATCGCATTTTCGACAAGGTTGGTGAACACTTGGGTCAATTGGTCTTGATCGCCTTGCACCATGTCGTCGGCGTCATCACCCTCAAGTCGGAGCTTCACCGAACGTGCATCTGCCAAAGGCTGCAATGTTTGCACAACCGAGCGCACCACAGATGGAATGTTTACCGCGTCGCGAGGGCGCACGCGCCGGTCTGCTTCAACGCGGCTTAGCGACAATAAATCCCCGACGATTCGGTTCATGCGCTTCGCTTCATTGTCCATAATAGTCAAAAAGCGGGCCCTTGCGGCGGAATCGTTGGCGGCGGGCCCCAAAAGGGTTTCGATGAAGCCAAGCACAGCCGTAAGAGGCGTACGCAACTCATGGGACACATTCGCGACAAAATCACGGCGCATTTGCCCCGCTTCTTGCAGTTCGGTTTTGTCCTCAAAGGCCACAACCACATACCCCACGTCCTTGGTAAGCGCCGCACGAATTTTGACGTCGAAATGCCGATCGCGCGCGGATTCTGAAACACGGTATGTCGCGTTCGCCTCGCCGCCCAATCGTAAGACGTTTTCGATGGCATCCAATAGCATGGGTTGGCGCAATACAGTGATGTAATGCCTACCATGCGTGCCTTTTCCGAATAGCTCTTCTGCCCTTTGATTTGCAACCACCACGCGCTCATCATTGCCGATCACAATCAATGGCAAGGGCATCGCTTTGGCCATTTCTACCACTAGGCTATTTGCGGAAGATTTCGCGTCGATTGCTTGGGTCATAACGTACTCTTTCAACAGTTGCCGCGTTGGATATTCGCCCAACGTAACGCGTATGTGACAGTTTTACTTACCCTTTCTCTTTAGGGTTGTCCTGTCACTTTTGGGTCGCCGATTTCTGAACACACCGAAATTTATTCAAAAAAAATTGATTAAATTTGAAAATGTTTGTTGCATTCAAGCGACTTTCCGCTTCTCCTAGGATTGTGTACGGCAATTAAATATAGGCCACGCATATTACCATGGGCAATATTCCGACTTCTAAATTCTTTGGCGTCATCGCGAAATCGCGTTTCGAACGCGTAGGAACAGGGTCAATGATGCTGCTTGTCGGCGAACCCGACCAGATAAGAGCATTTTCATCGTACCCAAGGCCTGACAGCGGAATGTTCTATCTCGATTTTAAGGACCTAAGCCCTGAAGTTTTCGAAGCTGTAAATCCAGATTTGGTTGTGTCGCCTGCGATTGCGACGACGTTTGACTGCCTTGAAATGGCGCAGTTTTTGTCACAATCCAACTTTACAGGCCGCTACCGCGTGTCCACCGATAACCTTCCACGCCCTGAAATCATTTGCCGCGAAGTGCGCCAACTGTTTCCATTGCTTGATTTTGATGTTGTGCATCAAGAAGAGACGATTCCAGCGCGTTTGAATTGAACGTCTCAAATCCTTGAAGCGTAACGCCCTATTTTCGTGGATTAATCTAGCGCGACCAGTTCGTCCCGAAATCGGCGTGCATTCTCTTGATAATGAAGCGCTGACTGCTTGAGCGCATCGATTTGCGCCTCAGACAGGTCGCGAACAACCTTACCGGGTGCCCCCATGACAAGAGAACCATCAGGTATTTCTTTGCCTTCGGTGATCAATGCCCCTGCCCCAATGAGGCAATTTTTTCCGATTTTCGCGTTGTTCAAGATGGTTGCGCCCATGCCGATCAGCGTGTTTTCACCCAAGATACAGCCGTGCAGCATCGCTTTGTGACCGATGGTGCAGCCAGCTCCAATGACAAGCGGTGAGCCAATGTCAGTGTGCAACACGCTGTTTTCTTGAATGTTGCTCCCTGCGCCGACATCAATCATTTCGTTATCGCCGCGCAATGTGGCCCCAAACCAGATGTTTGCACCGGCACCAAGGCGCACCTTGCCAATAACATTTGCGTCCGGCGCAACCCAGTAGTCGTCGTCTTCGGGTACAATCGGGGTATGCGTGCCAAGTTTGTAGAGCGTCATGTTTCGATCTCCTCAAACTCAGTTTGCAAACGACGCACAATATCCACAAGGCCAGGTTGTTGCCTGCGCTGCAAGCGCTCTGCGGAAACGATGGTTTTGAGGCGTTCAAAAGAAGTGTCCAGATCATCGTTGACCAAGACATAATCATACCCGTCCCAGTGGCTGATTTCGTCCCAGCTTTGGCGCATGCGTTTTTCGATCACCTCGGCACTGTCTTGTCCACGGGTTTCCAGACGGCGACGCAACTCTGTGATTGAGGGCGGCAGAACGAAAATAGACAGCACATGATCGCGCAAAGTCGAATTGGCGATTTGCTGAGCGCCCTGCCAGTCGACGTCGAACAACACGTCCTTGCCAGCCTCGATTGCTGTGCGCACTGGACCTGCAGGTGAGCCATAGTAGTTGCCAAACACCAATGCGTGTTCAAGCATATCACCGCTGGTGACCATGGATTTGAAATCTTCTTCAGCGGTGAAGTGGTATTCAACTCCGTCCGTCTCACCCGGCCTTGGCGCGCGTGTGGTTGCCGACACCGAAAAGCTCAGCGTGTCGTCCCATTGCATCAAACGTTTGGCGAGTGTGGATTTGCCTGCCCCAGAGGGTGAGGACAAAATGATAAGAAGACCACGGCGTTCGGCTGACATCTGTCCCTCCTATATTGGACGGGTTTTCTATAGTGCGCCCGAACTCGCTTGGCCACCTTTTTGCAGCAAGCCATGTCTGCGCGGCCCAGCGTAAAACATAGCCAGCTCGAGCGTGTCACGGTGGTGTCGTGGATTTCGGGAGCGAGACTTCGCCCCAGTTAACCATTTGTTAGGATTTTTCACCACTTTCGCGAAAGTTCTGGCATATTACAGGCAAGCAAACATTTTGCGCGACCCTATACAGCGCACTCTGCACAGGCTGCAGCAAACCAAAGGTGAGACATGCATAAGAACGATGTCAGCAATTCAAACGTGATTCCGCTTATGCCGCGCCGTTCGGAAATTCTTTTTCCAGCACTGCGCGAGGTGGAAGCCTACTGGAGTGGTTTGCGTAATGGTCGCGCAATGCCAGCGCGTGCGGATGTTGACCCACGTGGTATTCAATCTGCGCTCGAATACGCCTTTATCTTAGAGCGTATTGCACCCGGTGTGGCGCGCTTTCGCGTGGCGGGGATGCATTTGAACGACCTGATGGGAATGGAAGTGCGCGGGATGCCTTTGACCGCAATGTTTGTTCCCGAAGGCCGAAAGCAAATCTCAGCGGCCGTCGAAGCCGTGTGCGAAACACCGCAAATCACAACCGTCACCATGACAGGCGAGCGCAGCATTGGGCGCGGACCGATGGATGCGCAGATCTTATTGTGCCCGTTGAAGTCAGATCTGGGGGATGCCACCCGCATTTTGGGATGCCTGCAATCCAAGGGCAATATCGGGCGTCAGCCACGCCGGTTTGACGTTGTTAATACGGTGTCGCGGGCATTGTCTGGGCATCTGAACAACGAAGACCCGATCAGCACCACCACAACAGCCAGTGGCGCGTATGAGCCTGTGGCACATCAGTCTGCTGGTGTTGAAAACGGTATCTCGCAGCCACAAGCTGCGCGTCCAACGGGTAGGCCCTCTTTGCGGTTGGTGTCATCCGAAGATTGATCCGCACGACCGGACGGTAAAGGTGCGTCGAGAGAAAGTCCTAATAGAATGAAAAAAGGCCGGACAAACTGTCCGGCCGTCGTCATTTTCGTAAGATAAGTTTAGCGTGCGTTTTTAGACAGCTCTTCGGCCACCAAGAACGCCAGTTCCAAAGCTTGCGACGCGTTCAAACGTGGATCACATGCTGTGTGGTAACGATCTGCCAGATTCTCATCTGTCACTTCGATCGCGCCACCCGTACATTCCGTCACATTCGCGCCAGTCATCTCAAAGTGCACACCACCTGGGATGGTGCCGTGTTCGCGATGCACTTCAAAGAATTCCTGCACTTCGCCCAAAACGCTTTCAAACGGACGGGTTTTGTAGCCGCTGTCTGATTTAATTGTGTTGCCGTGCATTGGATCACACGACCAAACAACATTCGCGCCTTCTTCTTTTACTGCTGCAATCAAACGTGGCAGATGCTCTTTGACTTTGCCGGCGCCAAAACGTGCGATGAGGGTCAAACGGCCCGCTTCGTTTTCTGGGTTCAGCTTTTTCATCAAAATTTTCAGGTCTTCTGCCGTGGTTGTTGGACCACATTTCAAACCGATCGGGTTGGATACGCCGGAACAGAACTCAACATGAGCCCCATCTGGCTGACGGGTGCGGTCGCCGATCCAGATCATGTGACCTGAGCCCGCAACAGTGTCACCCAAAGTGCTGTCTACACGGGTCAGCGCCTCTTCGTATTCCAACAAGAGCGCTTCATGTGATGTAAAGAAATCAACCGTCTTAAGATCGTTGTTATTGTCAGATGTCATGCCCGCAGCGCGCATGAAGTCCAGCGCGTCTTGGATGCGATTGGCCATATCGCGGTATTTCTCGGCTTCGTCGGCCTCCGTGAAGCCCAGAGTCCAACCATGCACACGGTGCACATCGGCGAACCCACCTTTTGAATATGCGCGCAGCAAGTTCAATGATGCTGCTGCCTGCGTGTAGGCTTGCAACATACGGTCAGGATCAGGGATGCGCGCTTCTGGCGTAAAATCGAACCCATTAATAATGTCACCGCGGTAGCTTGGCAGCTCAACACCGTTCGATGTCTCTGTCGGCGCTGAACGAGGCTTGGCGAACTGCCCCGCCATACGGCCAACTTTGACCACAGGCACTTTCGCACCAAAGGTCAAAACCATCGCCATTTGCAGCATCACTTTAAAGGTGTCACGGATTTGATCCGCGCCGAACTCTGCAAAGCTCTCAGCACAATCACCACCCTGCAACAAAAAGGCTTCACCGCGTGAGGCCGCAGCCAGCTGTGATTTCAGCGTTTTCGTCTCGCCTGCAAAGACAAGAGGAGGATACTTGGAGAGTTGTGCCTCAACCGCGTTGAGTTTCGCCTCGTCCGTATACTCGGGCATTTGCACTCGCGGTTTGTTGCGCCATGCTGATTTTACCCAATCCGTCATTGTCTCTACTCCGAGAATTTAATTCATTTGCGTCGTCACTGTGCGCACCGTTGGCGCTATCAGTTCAAGCGTTATAGGGGCTGCTCCGAGGTTGGAAAACCCGAAATGTGAGCCAAGACACGAATGCTTGCCTAATAATGAAATGTATTTCGGAATTAATGGATGCGAATGTTCTGTTTTACGCGGAATTCGTGACAACTTGTGAAAAGCGCCGTCAGCTATTCAAGGTTCAGTTCGTCCCATGGATGCGTGACGTTACGGAATTTAGAGGCGATTCTTTTGCGAAAATCGCTCGAATTTTCCAGAACTCGCCTCTTCAAGATCGTAAGACCGCAAAACAGACGGGATGAATTGCGCGCTTTACCTATAAAAATGGTACAAACAACCCGTATGGACTGCCCGTAGGTCAAATCTGGGACATTCACCTAAATTGACCCGCAGGCGTACGGTTTTTGTCCTAGGTACTTTTAATTTTCAAATACCCGTTTTAGGCTCACCTCAGGACAATGATCCAACTGGGAGACTAAAAAATGAAAAAAATTCTTTTGGCCACTGCGGCCTCATCACTTATCGCTGGCGCATCATATGCGGACGAAATCAAACTGGGCCTTATGCTTGGTTTCTCTGGTCCTGCTGAATCGCTGGCACCAGACATGGCTGGCGGCGTGCGCGCTGCGGTTAAAGAAATTTCTGACAGTGGCAAATTCTTGGGCGGCACGACTGTGGCGCTTGTGGAAGGCGATTCGACTTGTACAGACGCGGCTGTGGCCTCATCCGTTGCAGAACGTATGATCACATCTGACGGCATTTCTGGTCTTGTTGGGGCGCTTTGCTCCGGTGCGACAGGTGCTGCTTTGACAAACGTTGCTGTTCCAAACGGCATGGTGATGTTCTCACCTTCCGCGACATCCCCATCTTTGACAACAATCGAAGACAACGGCTTGTTCTTCCGTGCATCACCATCTGACGCGCGCCAAGGTCAAGTTATGGCTGAATCGCTTTTGGAAAAAGGCGTGAAATCTGCTGCTGTGACATACACAAACAACGACTACGGCAAAGGTTTGGCCGACGCGTTTGAGACGTCTTACACAGCAATGGGCGGCACTGTCACAATCAACACGTCCCACGAAGACGGCAAAGCAGACTACTCTGCTGAAGTTGGTGCTTTGGCATCCGCTGGTGGCGACATTCTTGTTGTTGTTGGCTACATCGACCAAGGTGGTCCAGGCATCATCCGTGCAGCGCTCGACACTGGCGCGTTTGACCGCTTCCACCTGCCTGACGCGATGATCGGTGACGCAATGGAAGAGCGTTTCGGCACTGAAATCGAAGGCGCTACAGGTCAATTGCCTGGTTCTGAAGCTCCTGGTGGTGACATGCTCGTCGCAATCGGCGAAGCCAACGGCTACAACGGCACTGCACCATACGCCCCTGAATCTTACGATGCTGGTGCGACGATCTTGCTCGCGATGCAAGCGGCTGGTTCTTCTGACCCACAGGTCTACAAAGACTTCGTGATGGGTGTTGCGAATGCTCCAGGTGAAGTGATCTACCCAGGTGAGTTGGCCAAAGGTCTTGAGATCTTGGCCTCTGGTGGCGAAATCAACTTTGAAGGCGGCACAGGTCTTGAATTGATCGAGCCAGGTGAAGCTTCTGGTTCTTACCGTGAAATCATCGTCAAAGACGGTAAAATCACGACTGTTGGCTACCGCTAATCAGCACACATTTGATGACAGCCCGGACTCTTAGTCTGGGCTGTTTTCGTAACCAGAGTTCAAAATCTGGGCAACCAAGGGGATATTCACATGATCGAAGTGCGTGATCTACACATGCATTTCGGCGGTTTTCGCGCAGTTGATGGGGCATCGCTCACCATCAAAGAAGGCTCCATTACTGGCCTGATCGGGCCAAATGGCGCGGGGAAAACGTCGCTTTTCAATTGTATCGCGGGTGTTCTGACACCTACCAGCGGTCAAATCTTGTTTGATGGCGAAGACGTCACAGGATTGAAACCGCACCAACTGTTCCACAAAGGCATTCTGCGCACCTTCCAAATTGCGCATGAGTTTTCCACCATGACGGTGCGCGAAAACTTGATGATGGTGCCAGCGAACCAAACGGGCGAAACCCTTTGGAACGCATGGTTCAAGCGTGGTCAAATCGCCATTGAAGAAGAAGCATTGCGTAAGAAAGCCGACGAAGTTCTTGAATTCTTGACGATTTCTCACATTGCGGACGAAAAAGCGGGCAACATTTCTGGTGGTCAGAAAAAGCTTGTTGAGCTTGGCCGCACCATGATGGTTGACGCGAAAATTGTGTTCTTGGACGAAGTTGGCGCGGGTGTGAACCGCACCCTGCTCTACACCATTGCGGATGCAATTAAGCGTTTGAACACAGAACGCGGTTACACCTTTTGTATGATCGAACACGACATGGAGTTTATCAAAATGCTCTGTGATCCGGTTATTGTGATGGCTGCGGGTCAAGTGATGGCCACGGGGTCTGCCGATGACATCATGCAAAACGAACAAGTGATCGAAGCTTACCTTGGCACCGGCATTAAAAACAAAGAGGCCACCGAAGGTCTGACCAAAGCGTCTATTCCCGCGCAAGCACAAACGGAGGGCACAGAATGAGCTATCTAAGTGCCACACATATGACCGGCGGCTACGGCGGTGCGGACATTTTGCACGATTGTGAACTATCGGTTGAAAAAGGTGAGATTGCGGTAATCGTTGGCCCAAACGGTGCTGGCAAATCCACGGCGATGAAAGCTGTTTTCGGCATGCTCAACATCCACACTGGATCTGTTGTGCTGGACGGCGAAGACATCACCAAATTGTCGCCCCAAGAACGCGTTTATAAAGGGATGGGGTTCGTCCCGCAAACATCCAACATTTTCCCGACAATGACCGTTGCCGAGAATTTGGAAATGGGCGCATTTATCCGGACTGACGACTACAAACAAACGATGGAACAGGTCTACGAGATCTTTCCAGCAGTCTACGAAAAGCGGAATCAAAACGCTGGCGAATTGTCTGGTGGCCAACGTCAACAGGTGGCCGTGAGCCGCGCGTTGATGACACAGCCCAAGCTCTTGATGCTTGATGAACCGACAGCTGGTGTATCACCCATCGTGATGGACGAGCTGTTTGACCGCATTATCGAAGTGGCAAAAACGGGTATCGCCGTGTTGATGGTTGAACAAAACGCCCGTCAAGCACTTGATATTGCAGATAAAGGCTACGTTTTGGTTCAGGGTCGCAATGCGTACACAGATACGGGCGCTGCGCTTTTGGCCAACCCTGAAGTGCGCCGCACATTCTTGGGGGGCTAACGGATGAACAGTAAAATTCTTCCCGCCCTCGCCCTTGCACCCATTGCCATTGGGACGCCCATTTATGTCTACACTTCGCATGTTGAAAACCAAAAATCTGAACTGTCGCGCAAGCATTTTTGCCTGACGGATCGCATTTGCGAAGGCAGCGCCGACAATTGTCGTGACGGTGCCGCGCCACTGCGGTTCAATCGTGGCGACAATTTTGACGGTGATATGCAGTTTGACAATGGTCAGACGCTGCATGGTGACGTTACGGCTATCGCTGGTCAGATGTCTGGTCGGTTTGAACAAAACGATGGCGGCTCGTATGAGCTTGAAATTTTCGCAGACGGAGATTTCACGTTGATGCACCGCGTTCCTGATGTGCACGGCACACAGAAACAAACCTATTATCAGGGCACATGTGAGAGGGTGAATTGATGGATATTCTCAACGCCTTAGTGGCATTTGCGAACTTTGTACTTGTGCCAGGCACCGCCTACGGTGCGCAGCTCGCGCTTGGCGCGCTTGGTGTCACATTGATCTACGGCATCTTGCGCTTTTCTAACTTTGCGCATGGCGACACAATGGCTTTTGGCACGATGTTTGTGGTCTTGATCACAGCAGCGATGAAATCGGTCGGCATCAGCTTTGGCCCCTTGCCAACCGCCCTGCTTGCTTTGCCATTTGCGATTTTGTTGACCATGGGTTTGGTGCTTGTCACCGATCGCGCCGTCTACCGCTTTTATCGCAAGGTAAAAGCCGCACCGGTTATGCTGGTGATCGTTTCTATGGGTGTCATGTTTGTCATGAACGGCGCCGTACGGATGATTATCGGTACTGATGACCAACGTTTCGCCGATGGTGAACGTTTCATCATCACAGCACGCGACTTTAAAATAATGACAGGTCTGTCTGAAGGTCTAGCCATTCGATCAACTCAGGCCATTACTTTGGTGACCGCGATCATTGTTGTGGCGGCTTTGTTCTGGTTCTTGAACAAAACCCGCACCGGTAAATCGATGCGCGCCTATTCTGACAACGAAGATTTAGCGCTTTTGTCTGGCATCAACCCTGAACGTGTTGTGACCATCACATGGATGATTGTGGCGGCTTTGGCCACCATTGCAGGCACGCTGTATGGTTTAGATAAGTCTTTTAAGCCCTTTATTTACATGCAACTTTTGCTGCCGATCTTCGCGTCAGCCATCGTTGGAGGGCTTGGATCACCTTTGGGGGCCATCGCTGGCGGGTTCGTCATTGCCTTCTCTGAAGTGACTTTGACCTACGCGTTTAAAAAGGTTGTCACCTATTTGGGCCCAGATGGTTGGGCACCCGATGGATTGGTGCAACTTTTGTCCACCGACTACAAATTCGCCGTATCGTTTGCGATTTTGATCATCGTTTTGTTGTTCAAACCAACAGGCCTGTTTAAGGGGAAATCGGTATGAGCCAGTCTCACATTCAAACCTCAAACGGTGCAAATCGTGCACCGCTTTATTTCGCAGGCATGGCCGCGCTCATCATCGCTGTTGGGTTCTTGCAATCTTGGAACTCCGCATTGTTTATTTTGAACATGGGCCTTGTGTCGGCAATCATGGCGCTTGGCGTGAACCTTCAATGGGGCTTTGCGGGCCTGTTTAACGTTGGTGTTATGGGCTTTGTTGCGCTGGGTGGCCTTGCTGTTGTGCTGGTCCCCACCTCACCGGTTGGTGAAGCGTGGCAAGCTGGCGGCATGCGTGTGCTGTTTGCCTTGGCGCTTGGTGTCGCCACGATTGTCGGTGCCATTGTGGCATGGCATAAACTTCCGAAAAACAAACTGCGGGCCTTAGTTGTTGCGATCATTTTGATTGCTGGTTTCTTCATCTTCCGCGCTGTTTTTGATCCTGCGGTCGCAGCCATCGAAGCAGTGAACCCAGCGATTTCAGGCAACCTTGGAGGGCTTGGCTTGCCTGTCCTTCTGGCTTGGCCCGTTGGTGGTCTGTTCGCGGCGGGTGCTGCTTGGCTCGTCGCCAAAACAGCCTTGGGTCTGCGGTCTGACTATTTGGCGATTGCCACACTTGGTATTGCAGAGATCATCATCGCGGTGCTGAAAAACGAAGACTGGTTGGGTCGTGGCGTGAAAAACGTAATCGGCCTCCCCCGTCCTGTGCCCTATGAAATCGACTTGCAACAAAGCGAATGGTTTGTCGGCTTGATGCAAAGCATGGGCGCTGATCCTGTAACGGCCTCAAGCATTTTCGTGAAATTGTGCTACGCGGGTTTGTTCTTGGCCGTGATCTTGCTCTTGATCGCCGCAATGCAACTGGCGCTGAATTCCCCTTGGGGCCGCATGATGCGCGCGATCCGTGACAACGAAGTGTCGTCTGAGGCTATGGGCAAGAACGTCACTGGCCGTCACCTGCAAATCTTTGTTCTGGGCGCTGCGATCTGTGGCTTGGCGGGCGCAATGATGACCACATTGGATGGCCAGCTAACGCCGTCGTCTTACCAGCCTTTGCGCTATACCTTCCTTGTGTGGGTGATGGTGATTGTTGGTGGGTCCGGCAACAACTGGGGTGCTGTTTTGGGTGGCTTGTTCATCTGGTTCCTGTGGGTTGAAGTTGAACCCATCGGACGCTTCATCGCCGAGCTTGTCACCTCTGGCATGGCGGATACCAGCGTTGTGAAGCAGACGATTCTGGATCGTACAGTGTATGTGCGCCCATTGACGATGGGATTGGTCTTGTTGTTCGTGCTGCGGTTCAATCCACGCGGCTTGCTGCCAGAGCGCTAGTAACGCCTGCGGTTTGATACCGCATCAAAACAACAAAGGGCGCGCCATATCATTGGCGCGCCCTTATGCGTTGCAAGGCATGGAGCTTTCTAAAAGCTATTGATGTTGCGTATCAGGCGTACGCATCGCGATCTAAAACATCACATGACGCGTCAAACACATCGCCAGTTCTGATATGGGAAAGATCCAAATCAATTTTCTTTGAAGGTGCGGACGTCAATACATTGAAAACAATCATTTAAACGCGCAAATGCAGAGACCAAATTGGGTCGCAAATACATCCCCAAAAGGGATGTTGTTTTTCAAATTTTGGGAATGGTACCCGCGGGCGGACTCGAACCGCCAAGCCTGTTACAGCGGGGGATTTTGAATCCCCTGTGTCTACCAATTCCACCACGCGGGCAGATCGAAACCAGTCTGATTTGCCGCAGTGGCGTGACTGTTTGTTTCGTCGTGAGAGCGATTTACCGAAGCGCGCGGCGGTCCACAAGAGGTATCTGACAGTTCTTTAAAAAAAATGTCATTTTATTTTCACGCGCTTCGATTTCTTGGTGTTTTGGCGCCTGCTGCCCGCGGCCCCGCACTTTCGCGATGGACTTCTGCAAACGTGATGCTTGTTTCACATTACCGTTAGCATCTTCGTTCCCTCTAGAAAAAGCGGTTGCGCGGCCTTGACCCTAGGGCGCCAATGCGAGTTAAAGAACGCAATGACGATTTAGGGACCATAGGTATATGTTGAAACGGCTTTACGACTGGACGTTGGCGATGGCACAGCATCCGCACGCGCTTTGGGTGTTGGCGTTGGTGGCATTTGTCGAAAGCTCGGTGTTTCCTATTCCCCCAGATATCTTGATGATTCCTTTGATTGTCGCGCGCCCAAAAGACGCGTTCAAAATTGCCGCGATTGCAACACTCGCTTCGGTTGCTGGCGGGATGCTAGGGTATTATATCGGGTATGGTGCGTTTGAGAGCATCGGCAAGCCGGTGCTCGAGTTCTATGGCAAAGACGCCTACTTTGATGAATTTGCTGCAAAGTATAACGAATATGGCGCTTGGGCTGTTTTGATCGCCGGAGTGACGCCCTTCCCCTACAAGGTTATCACGATCTTGTCGGGTGCGACGGCGCTGTCCCTGCCTGTCTTTATCGCAGCATCTGTATTTGCGCGGGCACTGCGCTTTTTTGTTGTTGCGACCTTGTTGTGGAAATTTGGCGAGCCCATTCGCGATTTCATTGAAAAGCGGTTGGGCTTGATGTTCACCCTGTTCGTAATCTTACTCGTGGGCGGCTTTGCCGTAGTGAAATACCTATGAAAACTTTGACACGTAAACAGTTGGTTGCCTTGGCCGCAGGTGGATCTTTGGCGCTTTTGTTGGGTGCATTCTTTTTCCAAGCGCTTGGATATGCGCCGTGCAAAATGTGCCTGTGGCAGCGGTGGCCGCATGCACTCGCCATCTTGGTTGGTGCTGCTTACTTGGGCGTGAAAACGCGCGTTTTGCTTTGGTTCGGTGCAATTGCCGCTGCGATTACGTCTGGCCTTGGGGCTTACCACACGGGTGTAGAGCGCGATTGGTGGGAGGGGCCGACCTCTTGCACCGGTGGAGGTGATGCTTTGTCTGGCCTGACAGGAGGCGACCTTTTGCCTGGCTCTGCAGTGGATGTGATCGTGATGTGCGATGAAGTCGTTTGGCAATTTCTGGGCCTGTCGATGGCGTCGTATAATTTTGTGTTTTCAGCGCTTTTGGCTGTGATTTGGATCATGGCCGCGCGCAAACCCGCGTAAGGGCGTTGTGAAGGGGGTTAGATCGCCCCTCAGGGGCAATGAGCCATTGCACCCTATATGCTGTCTGGGGTAGAGTTCAGGTCAACGATATATAGACCTCATAACAACCACAGGCGGACATCGTGAGCGACACTCCACAAACTCCTGAATCCGAAGACGAAACACCCCGCGAACCGATGTTCCACGACGGGCCAAACATCTCGATCACGGCTGAGATGAAAAGCTCCTATTTGGACTACGCGATGAGCGTGATCGTGTCGCGTGCTATTCCGGATTTGCGCGATGGTTTGAAGCCTGTGCACCGCCGCATTTTGTTTGCCATGTATGAGGCGAATAACACCCACGAAAAGTCGTACCGCAAATCAGCGCGCGCCGTGGGTGATACAATGGGTAAATACCACCCGCATGGGGACAGCGCGATCTATGACGCCTTGGTACGCATGGCGCAGGACTTTTCGATGTCCCTGCCCTTGCTTGATGGCCAAGGTAACTTTGGGTCTATGGATGGCGATACTGCGGCTGCGATGCGTTACACCGAAGTGCGCATGGACAAGTCCGCGTCCTATCTGTTGGCAGACATTGACAAAGACACCGTCGATTTCACGCTGAACTATGACGGCAAAGACAAAGAGCCAACAGTGCTGCCGGCGCGTTACCCGAATATGCTAGTGAACGGTGCTGGTGGTATTGCTGTTGGCATGGCCACAAACATTCCGCCACACAACTTGGGCGAAGTGGTCGATGCGACACTGGAAATGATCGACAACCCCGATATTTCCATGGAACGCTTGATGGAGATCGTTCCTGGTCCAGATTTCCCAACAGGTGGGATTATGTTGGGCCGTGCAGGTGCGCGCAAAGCCTATCTAGAGGGACGCGGCTCCGTGATTATTCGAGCGAAAACCCATGTCGAAGAAATTCGCAAAGACCGTTACGCCATCGTTGTAAACGAGATCCCCTATCAGGTGAACAAATCGACGATGATCGAAAAAATCGCGGAACTTGTGCGCGATAAAAAGGTCGAAGGCATCGCCCACGTTCAAGACGAATCCGACCGCGTTGGCGTGCGGGTGGTGGTCGAGCTGAAACGCGACGCAACGCCCGAAGTGGTTTTGAATCAGCTGTTCCGCTTTACGCCGCTTCAGACGTACTTTGGCTGCAACATGCTTGCGCTGAACGGTGGTCGCCCTGAACAGCTTACACTGCGTGATTTCTTGACCAACTTCATTTCGTTCCGCGAAGAAGTTGTGGCACGTCGCACAGCCTTTGAACTGCGCAAAGCGCGTGACCGCGCGCATATTTTGTGTGGCTTGGCCGTGGCTGTAACCAATGTTGACGAAGTTGTTGCCACCATTCGCGCCTCTGCGGATGCGGCTGAAGCGCGGTCTAAGTTGATGACACGTCGCTGGCCTGCGCATGACATCGCCGAATACATCGCATTGGTCGACGATCCGTCGCACACCATGAATGATGACGGCACCTACAATCTGTCTGAAACCCAAGCGCGCGCCATTTTGGAGTTGCGCTTGCAGCGTTTGACACAGATTGGTGTGAAAGAAGTCACCGACGAGTTGCGCGAATTGGCTGGTAAAATCAAAGATTATCTTGAGATTTTGGCCTCGCGCGAACGTATCATGGCGATCATTTCAAACGAGCTGTTGGAGGTAAAAAACCTATTCGCCGTGCCGCGCCGTACAGAGATTGTGGACTGGTCAGGCGATGCAACAGATGAAGATCTGATCGAAAAAGAAGACATGGTGGTGACCATCACCTCTTCCGGTTGGGCCAAACGCACCCCTCTTGCTGATTACCGCGCGCAAAAACGTGGTGGCAAGGGCGTGTCTGGCATGGCCACCAAAGACGAAGACGTGATCACCACGTTGTTTGTCGCCAATACCCACACGCAGCTATTGTTCTTTACGGATGACGGCATGGCCTACAAGCTGAAAACATGGCGCTTGCCACTGGGTGGTCGCACCGCCAAAGGCAAACCAATCGTCAACATTCTGCCCATTCCAACAGGTGTTGGTATCGCTGCGATCATGCCTGTGGACCGCGACGAAGTCGAGTGGGATGATCTACAAGTGATCTTTGCCACCTCCAAAGGTTCTGTGCGTCGCAACCGCCTGTCTGATTTCACTAATGTGAAATCCAACGGCAAAATAGCAATGAAATTTGAAGGTGACGATGAAGGCACCCGCCTGATCAACGCACGCATTTGCGACGAAAATGATGATGTGATGCTGGTCACTTCTTCTGGTCGCGCTATCCGCTTCCCAGTGACAGATGTGCGGGTGTTCAACTCGCGCGCTTCATTGGGTGTACGTGGTATCAAGATGACTGACGATGAAGTCGTGTCTATGTCTGTGATCCGTCACTTCGAAGCAGAAGCCTCTGAGCGCACCGCGTATCTCAAAATGCGCCGCGCGCAGGCCGGTGGTGACGAGATTGAGAACACAGAGGATGATGAGGACGCCGTTGAGGGTTCAATCACGCAAGAACGGTTCGAGGAAATGAAAGCAGCCGAAGAATTGCTGGTGACGATTTCCAAAGGCGGTACTGGCAAATTGTCATCTAGCCACGATTACCCAGTGCGCGGACGTGGCGGCATGGGCGTGACAGCCATGGATAAAGCCATGCGCGGCGGTCCTCTTGTGGCCTCTTTCCCTGTGACCTTGGACGATCAAATCATGTTGGCCACATCCAAAGGCCAATCGATCCGTTGTCCTGTTAAAGGGATATCATTCCGCTCACGTTCAGCTGGCGGCGTGAAGGTCTTTGACACGGGCAAAGGTGAAGAAGTTGTGTCCGTCGCATATATCGCAGAAAGCGATGACGACGACGAAGGCGACGTAGACTCTTAAGTATGTGGAAATGTTGTTTAAAATTGTAATCAATCGGGAATGCGTTTTTCCTGATTGATTGCCAAAAACTGTTGCGAATTAACAACTTTTTAACCGCGATTGCCCTCGCTCTTCTCGTTATGTATATTTCCCCAACGTCATCAACTATGAAACCTAATTATATTGTTCGATGATGATGTAGTGCTGAGCTCACTCTGCGTATGGAGATACCTATGAAAAAGTTTTTGTTTGTTCTTGCGAATGTCACCGCAGTATCCGCTGCGCCGCAGATCGCACACGCAACGTTTCTGAATACAAGCCTGAGTTACAGTCATATTTCCGAGGATGGCGCGGACGCGAACAGCGTCACGGGAAAATATATGTATGAGCGTAACTTTGGAAATATTTCTGTCAGCGGTGGTATTGTCGGAAGCAAATTGTCGTCCGATGGGTTCGACTCGCGCTCAAATGAATACTCCGCTGCAATTGGCATAAGCATTAACCCAGCCCTGACAGTGTTCGGTGGTGTCTCGAGTTTTGATATTGATGGGGACTTTGAAATTGATCAATTCCTCACATATTCACTTGGCGCGGAATATCTCATCGACGAGTTCACAATTGGCGCGGCAGTTTTAAACTCTGATTCAACTGAAATGGACTTGGACGCAACGCAGATATACGTCGATTACAATACCCCGAAAACCAAAGCTTATGCATCAGTTTCGTTTGTCGGTGATGAAAACATTATACAACTTGGGGCAGCTCGTGACACTGCTCAGTATGAAGCCAAAGTTGATGCGCTCAGATTCGATGAGATCGGCATATATTCAGCGGCATTCTCGTACAACATCCAACCCCGCACGCGTCTGAACGTTGGCTTGGAACACTGGAATGTCGATGGCGACAAGCTAAACAAAGCATCTATTGGTGGTGGCTACATGGTAGTTGATAACATCTGGTTTGATGTCGGCTATCAAAACTACGATGCCGACGGTGCATCTGCTGACGGTGTTTCACTGAAAATCTCATACGATTTGGGAACCGGCCGACTGCGCGCCATCGACCGCATTCAGACCTACTCTTTTCTCAATCCAAACAGTTTCTTTGTGAACTAACTTCCCACGTGGTTAGATGTTCATGAATTGTTAAAGGGTCGCTTCTGGCGGCCCTTTTTGCTTTTATATGTGGCTCAATCGAGCTACATCCCCCTTATGACACAAACACTTCACATCGTTGGCGGCGGCATGGCCGGATCAGAGGCAGCTTGGCAAGCTGCCAATTTGGGCGTTTCAGTGGTTATCCACGAAATGCGGCCCAAGGTTGAAACTTTTGCACACCAAACTGGCAATCTCGCCGAAATGGTATGTTCAAACTCATTCCGTTCGGACGACAGCGAACAAAACGCTGTTGGCCTTTTGCACTGGGAAATGCGTGCAGCGAATGGTTTGATCATGGCTGCAGCAGAACAACACCGCCTGCCCGCAGGTGGCGCATTGGCTGTTGATCGCGATGCCTTTGCCGAGTTTGTAACAGCCCAAATCAACGCGCATCCGAAAATCACCGTCGAATACGGTGAAGTGAACAGCTTGCCTGACGATGGCATTTGGATTTTTGCGACGGGCCCGCTCACATCCCCTGCGCTTGGCGAAGCCATTGCTCAAGAAACGGGCACGGACCGTCTGGCGTTCTTTGATGCGATTGCACCGATTGTCTACGCTGACAGTGTCAATATGGACGTGGCTTGGATGCAATCCCGCTACGACAAGGGCGAAACTGAGGAAGAGCAAAAAGCCTACCTCAACTGCCCGATGACCAAAGACCAATATGAAGCGTTTATCGACGCTTTGGGGGACGCTGACAAAACCGAATTTCACGAGGGTGAAACCGCGGGCTACTTTGATGGGTGTTTACCGATTGAAGTCATGGCGGAACGCGGCCGTGAAACCTTGCGTTTTGGACCGATGAAACCAGTCGGTTTGACCAATGCGCATGATCCAGAAAACAAGCCTTATGCCGTTGTGCAACTGCGCCGCGACAACAAACTGGGCACGCTGTATAATATCGTCGGATTCCAGACAAAAATGAAATACGGCGCACAAGCCGAAGTATTCAAAATGATCCCTGGTCTTGAGGACGCGAAATTTGCCCGCTTGGGTGGCATCCATCGAAATACATTCCTCAATTCCCCTACATTACTTGATGATCAGATGCGATTGAAATCAAAGCCAAATATTCGATTTGCAGGGCAAGTCACCGGTGTTGAGGGCTATGTAGAATCCGCAGCTATGGGTCTTTTGGCGGGTCGTTTAGCGGCAGCCGAAATCCTTGGTAAAGAGCTTACCACGCCAGCCGGTACAACTGCCATGGGTGCACTCATCCACCACATTTCCGGTGGCGCGGAGGCCAAAACCTTCCAGCCGATGAACGTGAATTTCGGATTGTTCCCGCCAGTGGAAGGTCTCAAAGGTGGTCGTCGCGGTCGTAAAGATCGTTACAAAGCCTACACAGATCGCGCAAAAACTGTTTTTACAGAATGGCTTGAGGCGCAAAGCTAATGTCTTACGTGACCCGATTTGCACCGAGTCCGACAGGACCGCTGCATCTCGGGCACGCCTATTCCGCCATTCTTGCACATGACAAAGCCCGCGCCGCACATGGTCGCTTTCTTCTGCGGTTTGAGGACACGGATTTGGAGCGCTCGAAGCCTGAATACGTCGCGCAGACTATCGACGATCTGACGTGGTTGGGACTGACTTGGGATGAAGAACCGCTATTTCAATCAGAGCACCTAACCGTTTATAATCAGTATCTTGAAGACCTAAGCGCACGAGGTTTGACCTATCCTTGCAAATGCAGTCGCAAAGATATTGCCGCTGCTCTTGCCGCCCCGCAAGAAGGCGTACCACATCACCTGTATCCACAAACCTGCAAGTCTCGCGCTCTAACAGAACGCGGCCCCAAAGACGCGCTACGCCTCCACATGGATCGTGCCTGTGATGCCATTGAGGGGCAAAACCTCTGGTTTGACGAACTGGGTCCATCGCACAAAGGACGCTATTCACTCGATAGAACGGCGCTTTTGCGGGATGTGGGTGATATTGTGGTGGGTCGCAAGGACATCGATACAGCCGCGTATTTCATGGCCTCGGCCATCGATGACGTGCGTCAGGGCATCACTGATGTGGTGCGCGGCGAGGATTTATTCGAGTTCACGCAAGTGCAGGTCTTACTGCTGCACCTGCTCGGGTTTCAGGCCCCAAAATACGATCACCACACTCTGATCCGCGATGAAAATGGCAAACGCTTGGCCAAACGGGACGATGCGCGCGCCCTGTCAAAATTTCGCGCCGAAGGGGCAAGCCCAAATGATATCAGACAGTTGGTTGGCCTAAGCTAGCGTTTAGTCAACCATTGGCTTCATCAGTTCAACTGTCTCGCCGTCCCGTACAGCTGTGTAAAAACAAGACCGACGATTGGTGTGACAGGCTGGACCTGTTTGATTGACGGTGACCAAGATACAGTCCTGATCACAATCATAGCGAAAATCGACCAGCTCTTGCACATGACCAGAGCTTTCGCCTTTGATCCAAAACGACTGACGCGAGCGCGACCAATAGGTCACCTTGCCGGTTTTCAAAGTCATTGCCACAGCGTCCGAATTCATCCAGGCCAGCATCAAAACTTCGCCAGTTTCAGAATCTTGCGCGATGGCGGGAATGAGACCTTTGTCATCATATTTTAGAGAGTTCGGGTCAAAGCGCATCGCGGGTCCTTTCCATGAGCTACGGCATGTCTTATCTAAGTCGCAAGTCGTTGAAAGGCAAACCATGTCTACAGATCTTGCTGCACTCTATTCAGGTCGCCTTTTGGCGCTGGCTGCTGATATTCCACACTTGGGGCGCTTGGACGCGCCCGATGTCACGATCCGTGAACGTGCGCCGCTGTGTGGATCAACTGTCACCGTCGATATAACTGCGGAAAATGGGCGTATCACGGATTTCGCGCAAGATGTGAAGGCCTGTGCACTGGGGCAAGCTGCAGCTGCTGTTGTGGGGCAAAACATCATCGGGCGCACGCTGGATGAAGTCACACAAGCCCGCAAAGAATTCATAGCTTTTCTCAAAGAAGATGGCCCCGCGCCAGCCCCACCTTTCGATGGATTTGAGGCATTGCTGCCCGCGCGTGAGTATAAAAATCGACATGCGTCGATCTTATTGTCCCTCACAGCCGCGCAAAAGGCTTTGGCTGAAGCGTCCTAGTATCGCAGAAAATTGCCCCTACTGGTTCGAAAAAAACGCCGCACTTCTAAATGAAGGCGGCGTTTGAAGTTGAGATCTAAGCGACAGTTCCGTGGGATGAGGATCCACGAGCGGACAGGAATAGGTAAGATGCCAGCAACGTCGCTTGGGACATGAGACGTCGATCGCCCGCTTAGATCATGGGCAGAAACTTAGAAAAATGCTGGGACCAAAAGTCCCCCAAATAAAATCACCAAAAGGGCGGTTGCGCCGATCATATCTTCGACAAGATGGCCTCGTGAGCGCTCAACAACGGATTTGATATCGCGGATCATGGTGTCGTCCTTTCGAGAAGTTAATAGGTTGTTGCCTATTTGTTCTCATTTATACGAACGCTTGTAAAGAACTTTTTAAGAACATTAGTGAACAAAGTTTTGACGCAGTGCCTAACCTATTGAAATCAAACGAATGGCTTTGTCTTTTTCCATAAGCCAAAGAAGAACGCGTACAGAACGCCCCCGCTCGCTCGTAAGATCAGGATCATCGTGCAGCAGTTTTCGCGCATCACTTTGCGCAAGGGCCATCAATGCGGACTGTGTTTCGATGTCCGCAATTTGAAACCGCGGCATCCCAGATTGAGCCGTTCCGATCACATCACCAGCCCCGCGCATCGCAAGGTCTTCCTCAGCGATGCGAAACCCATCTTCGGTCTCACGCAACACTTCCAAGCGGCGCCGACCGGTTTCTGTCAAAGGTGCTTGATAGAGCAACAAACAGGTCGATGCGACGGTGCCGCGCCCGACACGACCGCGCAGTTGGTGCAACTGAGCAAGGCCGAAATGTTCAGCCCGCTCGATCACCATGATCGACGCGTTAGGTACATTGACCCCTACCTCGATCACGGTCGTCGCAACCAATACGGCCAGATCACCTGCTACAAACTGTGCCATCGTTCGATCTTTTTCGTCCGCAGGCATTTGACCATGCACCAGCCCAACGCGCCCTTCACCAAGCGCGGCGCGCAGGTGCTTGAACCGCTCTTCAGCCGCCATCAGGTCCGTGACCTCACTCTCACCGACCAAAGGACAGACCCAATAGGCCTGCTTTCCTGCCGCAATTGCAGCGCCCAAATGGCTCACGACGTCATCCATGCGATCCGTCGCACTCAGTGCGGTTTTGATCGGCGTCCGCCCTGCTGGCTTTTCGTCCAAAATGGACACATCCATATCGCCATATTGGGCCAATGAAAGAGACCTTGGAATTGGCGTCGCAGTCATCACCAACATGTCTACGAAATTTCCCTTTTGCGCCAAAGCCATGCGTTGGTTCACGCCAAACCGATGTTGCTCGTCCACGATGGCAAGTCGCAAATCCTGATATGCGACGTCTTCTTGGAAAGCCGCGTGCGTCCCAACAAGAATTTGAATATCACCGTTTTTCAAAGCTTTGAGCTTGGCTTGACGCTCGCTGCCTTTGTCTCGACCAGTGAGGAGCTCAAGAACAACGCCGGCCTTTTCAGCAAGCGGGCGCAAATCATCCAGATGTTGTCGGGCCAAAATTTCGGTGGGGGCCATCAAAACACCCTGCCCGCCAGATTCGACCGCCACCAACAACGACATTAGCGCCACCAGCGTTTTCCCTGATCCAACATCGCCCATCAAAAGACGGTTCATTCTGTCTTGTGACGCGAGATCATTTTCAATCTCTTCCATGGCACGCCCTTGCGCGCCAGTGGGTTTGAACGGCAACGCCGACAATACTTTCGCGCGCAGTGCTCCAGTGCCGACCGAAGGCCGTCCGGGTTTTGCTTTAAGTGTCTTTCTGGCCAAGGCGAGTGTCACCTGATGTGCAAAAAGCTCGTCATAGGCCAGCCTTTGGCGCGCGACCGATGTTGGGGAAAGTTCATTTTGGCTCAGAGGCTTATGTGAGCTCTTTAACGCCGTTATGAAAGACGGCCAACCTTCGCGCGCACGCAAAGCGGGGTCGATCCATTCGGACAACTCAGGCGTCCTATCGATGGCGTCAGCACAGGCCTTGGCCATCGTTTTCTGTGTCACACCGGCTGTCAGGGGATAAACTGATTCAAACTGTGGAAGATCGTCTTCTTTCTCTGACGCCAAAATGTGGTCTGGGTGCGGCATCTGAATTTGCGAGTCGTAGAACTCAATTTTGCCCGAAACCAACCGCGTTTCCCCGACGGGCAGCTGTTTTTCGATCCATTCAGATGATCCGCGAAAAAACACCAGTTGGAATTCGGTCTGACTGTCTTGCACGAACACCCGATGCGGCAGCCCTTTACGGCTTGGCATAAGATGGCGCAAAACCGTCACTTCAACTGTCACAACGTCCCCCGCGACCGAGCCAACGACGGACGGCGTACGGCGGCGATCAATCAGAGCATGCGGCAGCACAAACAACAGATCCCTGGGGCGTTCAACAGACAGACCACTCAATGCTTTTGCCGTCTTTGGGCCGACGCCTGCCAGCGTTTCCAGTTTGGCAAAAAGAGGGAAAAGGGATTCGGGCCGCGTGCTGCTCATGGGGCATTTATAAGGTCGAGCCAGCCGTCCTCATCCAAGGTCAATATTTTGAGTTCAGCCGCCTTTTTCGCCTTTGAACCCGCGCCAGGCCCTGCAACCAAGATGTCTGTTTTCGCAGAGACTGAGCCGGACACCTTGGCCCCAAGGCTTTCTGCCTTGGCTTTCGCCTCAGCGCGGCTCATTTTTTCGAGCGTGCCAGAGAACACAATCACCTTGCCCGTGACAGGACTGTCACTGGCAGGTTTTTCAGCGTCTCGAATTGTTAAGACAGACACCAAACGATCTATTGATGCGCGCTCGGCCTCTTGGTGAAATGCAGTGATCAATGATCCCGCCATCACCGCGCCGACGCCGTCAATTGCCATGAGTTCATCCCACTCTGCGCCTTCGCCCACTGTCGCATTGGTCATTGCGGTTTCAAAGGCAGTCCAGTTGCCATAATTCAACGCCAACAACGCAGCAGAGCTGTCGCCCACGTGACGAATTCCGAGCGCGAAGATCAGCCTTGAGAGTTCAATCTCGCGCTTGGCTCGTATCGCTGTGAATACTTTTTGCGCCGACTTTTCACCCCAACCATCGCGGTTTTTCAGCTGCTGCAGCCCAGACCCGAAACGATCTTCAAGCATAAAGATGTCATAGGGTTCTTTGATCCAGCGATCATTATAGAACTGCTCCACCTGTTTCGCGCCAAAACCGTCGATATCAAACGCCCCGCGTGACACAAAGTGCTTCAGCTTTTCAATGGCTTGAGCCGGACAAATGATTCCACCAGTGCAACGGTGTACCGCGTCGCCCTCTTCGCGGATCGCATCAGATCCACACTCAGGACAGGTTGTCGGGAAGGCAAACACCTGCTCAGATCCGGTGCGCTTTGAGGTGTCTACATCGGCAATTTTGGGAATGACGTCACCCGCACGATAGACCTGAACCCAATCACCGATGCGGATGTCTTTACCATCGCGAATTTCGGCGCCCTTGCTGTCGCGGCCTTCAATGTAATCTTGGTTGTGAAGTGTCGCATTGGAAACCACGACCCCGCCAACCGTGACAGGTGTCAAGCGCGCAACAGGGCTGAGTGCGCCAGTGCGCCCGACTTGGATATCAATGGCCTCAAGACGCGTCCATGCCAATTCAGCGGGGAACTTGTGGGCAACGGCCCAACGTGGCGTTGTAGACCGAAACCCAAGGCGTTCTTGCAACGCAAGGTCGTTCACTTTGTAAACGACGCCGTCGATGTCATAGCCAAGCGTCGCGCGTTGTTCTTCGATACTTTTGTAATGCGTAATCAAGTCTTGAGGCGATTGGCATAGCTTGGTCCAAGGGTTAACCGAAAACCCAAACGCTTTAAGAGCGTTAATTGCCTCCATTTGCGTCGTCGCGAGGGGCTCTGACAATTCGCCCCAAGCATAGGCAAAGAATTCGAGTGGGCGTGCACGCGTGATGCTCGCGTCAAGTTGACGTAGACTACCTGCTGCAGCGTTGCGTGGGTTTGAGAAAATCTTTCCGCCCCGCTCTTTGTGACGCGCGTTGAGATCCGCGAAATCCGCGTGGCTCATGTAGACTTCGCCCCGTACTTCTAAGATTTCAGGTGCGTTCGCGATATGATGCGGAATGTTGTCGATGGTTTTGGCATTGTCGGTGACGTTTTCACCTGTCTCACCGTCACCGCGCGTTGCAGCATGAACAAGGTGCCCCTGTTCGTATCGAAGGGATAAAGACAGGCCATCAATCTTGGGCTCAGCCGTATAGGCCAACGGATGTTCGGTGCCCAAGAACTTACGGATCGAAGCATCGAAATCAACAATATCAGTGTCGTCAAAAGCGTTGGAGAGCGACAGCATACGAATGGCGTGCGTTATTTTTCCAAAGCCGGAACTTGGGGCTGCACCTACTTGCTCGCTTGGGCTATCGTCGCGTTTTAGATGCGGAAATTGCGCCTCGATCGCGTCGTTTCTCAACTTCAGAGCATCATAGTCAGCGTCGATCAGTTTGGCATCGGCCGTATAGTAGTCCTTATTTGCAGACAACAAAACTGACGCCAAACGCGCAAGCTCTTCACGCGCTTGCTCTTCAGTCATGTTTTCAACAGCGACGTCTGCAGACATAAAAAAACCTCTCCGACTTTGTGTCTCCAATTGTTTAGGAGAGCAAAGCGAAGAGGTCTAGTCGGAGTTTGCAACGAAACCAACAGAAATACAGAAAACCGAACTGTCGTTTAAGCGCTCTTAGGCGCCAATCGCCATGGGTGCGTCCATTTCGACAGGCACTGGATCGCGCAAAACGTATCCACGCCCCCAAACGGTTTCGATGTAGTTTTCGCCATTCGTGGCGTTCGACAGTTTTTTGCGTAATTTACAAATAAACACGTCGATGATTTTGAGTTCGGGTTCGTCCATGCCGCCATAAAGATGATTTAGGAACATCTCTTTGGTCAAAGTTGTTCCCTTGCGCAGCGATAGCAGTTCAAGCATTTGGTATTCTTTGCCTGTCAGATGCACAGGCGTTTTGCCAACCGACACCGTTTTGGCATCAAGGTTTACGTCGATCGCGCCCGTGGCGATGATAGATTGTGAATGACCTTTGGAGCGACGGATAATGGCATGGATACGCGCCACCAGTTCCTCGCGATGAAAGGGCTTTGTCAGATAGTCGTCTGCACCAAACCCGAAGCCTTTCACTTTGTTTTCGGTGTCATCCGCTCCTGAAAGAATCAGAATCGGTGTTTCCACGCGCGCCAGTCGCAATTGGCGCAGCACCTCATGGCCGTTCATATCAGGCAGACCAAGGTCCAATAGAATGAGATCGTAGTCATAGAGTTTGGCAAGATCGATGCCTTCCTCACCCAAATCTGTCGTGTAAACGTTGAGATTTGCGTGCGTGAGCATCATTTCGATGCTCTTCGACGTTGTAGGATCGTCTTCGACGAGAAGAATACGCATGATCTATGCACTCCGTTGCTAATTTTGTTCGAGCCAGTGTTCACCCTAAATATGAATCAAAAATGGTTAACCACACGTTACTGGCATGAACAATTTAGCATTAACAACCTAAGGTTGTCTATATTTTTGGACTGCAGTGGCCTTTAGAGCCGCTTCACCGTGCAATTGAACGGCATTTTCCCACGATTTATACTCTTCTTCGCTCAAGCCATAAATTTTTAGCGCCTCTGTCAGCGGCAGCAGACCATATGAAACAGCCTTAACGATAATTGCCTTGCGCGATGCAACCCATCGGCGCGTGGTTGGCGACGGAAGATCCGCTCGGGTCACAATACTGCCATCGGGCAGTGTTACGGCACGCGGGCCTTCTACTTTTTTCAGATACATGGGCCTCACCCTCATCAACTTTGCACATTTGTTGTGAAGGATTGTTCTTAATGGGTGGTGAAACCGAAAATAGAGAATATATAGGATTTTCATAACTTTTGAGCTAGTTCTGGAAAGGTCTCGGTCATGACCACTGCTTCAGGTGCCGTAACGCATCCCATCAATTC
>NZ_JBDMZG010000025.1:0-33292 GCF_039769035.1 Pacificibacter sp. | reverse complement strand
AGGCCGGTCGGGAAGCCCGCACCACCACGACCACGCAGGCCAGACGCCTTCATTTGGTCGACGATCCAGTCACGACCTTTTTTGATGATGCCGGCTGTGCCGTCCCAATGTCCACGCGCCATAGCGCCTTTAAGGCTGCGATCATGCATCCCGTAGATATTGGTAAAGATCCGATCTTGATCTTTGAGCATTGCTTTATTCCTTCAGCCTTGCTGGCGCGCGCGCCAGATCTGATAAATCACGATAAGCGCCCACAAAAACGCAGCGAGCGCCAAGAGGTCCAGCAGCACCGCATATCGGGGATCCATACCCAATTTGCTGCCAATCCATTGAGCTCCAATCCAAAGGCACATAGAGGCGGCGATGACCAGCGCAACTAAGCGCGTTTTTTTCGCCAAATATGTGTCTTTGTCTAAAGCCATATTTCAATTCCGTCGACTTACGTCGCCTTTTTCACAAGCGCCTTCGCCTGCGCAATCCAACCTTCACGTTCAATACGTCCGCGAAGATCAAAAGTCTCGTTGAGCCACTCAACCTCTTTTTTACGCAAGCCAGCGATTTGATCGAGGTGGTAAATCCCGCCCTCATTCAAGGCGATTTCCAACTTGGGTCCAACGCCTTTGATTTGTTTCAAGTCGTCAGCCCCACCATCGCGCGCAGCGGTCAAAAGCTCAGGCTTGCCATCTTTGGCAACCGGCGCTTTGGCCGCCGCTTTCGCTTTGGCAGCAGGCTTAGCAGCAGGCGTTGCAACAACTTCTTCAACTGTCTCCACAGCCTCGGGCGCCGTTTCAACCACGGTGCCTTTGACATCTTCAACAGCGGGCGCAGGTGTTTCCACAACCTCCGGCGCCACATCTGCAACACTTTCAGTTACGTCAGAGACTTTGCCATCGATGCCTTCAACGTCATCTTCATACCAACCAATCCAAAGCAAGATGCCGACCAAAACAGCGACAAGCACAGCAACAATAAGCGAAGCGGCAGTGGAATAGCCTGCAACCATCATCAGCGCCAAGAACGCGACGACGCCAGCGATGGCTGAAATCAACCCAATACGCTGGGTGTGTCCAGAATTTGTCTCACTCATTGCCTTACTCCTTTACTATCCCTGTTGAACTTGGGCGCGGCTCTTGTGGCCTTTTGCCCGCTTATCGGTCCGTTTCTACTTTGATTTCTTAGAAAATTCGGTCTCTCCGCCAGCAGCAAGAATTTTTGCTTGCTCTACCCAGCCATCACGTTCGATCCGGCCTTTGAATTTAAGATTGTCATCCACCCAAGAAATCTCTTTGGCGGTCCATTTCGCAACTTGATCGAAATGCCAGAACCCGAGTGTGTTCAGCGTTTCTTCAAGCTTCGGCCCGACACCTTTAAGCAACTTCAAATCGTCAGCGCCCGCCTTGCGTGGCGCTTTCATTGTGCGTGGTTTCTTTGGTGCAGCAGTCTCGGCTGGCGCAGGGGCAGCTTTAGGGGCTGCTGCTTTCTTTGCCGGTGCCTTCTTTGCAGGGGCTTTTTTCTCAGCCGCTTGCTGAACCGCAGATTTTGCTGGGGCCGCTGGCTTCGGTGGTGTCGCACCTGTGCGCTTGCCGCCCTTGAGCCAAGGTGTCAGCAACGGCACTTCGGTACCATCGATGCGCTTAAGCGTGTCGCCAATGTCTGTCGCCAAGGCAACAGAAGCGTTGTACTGGTTTTTGTCTGTGTCACCATCAGCCAAAGACGTAAGGCCAGACAAAGGCTCTGCCGCGAAACGACCGTTTTGCGGGCCTGGCAGCGGCACATTGCCAGCGGCCATATCGTCGATCAATTTGGCGAAGTTTTCAGCAGAGAGGTCTTCGTAGTAATCTTTGCCGATTTGCGCCATCGGGGCGTTGGAACAGGCGCCCAGACATTCAACTTCTTCCCAAGAAAACTTGCCATCAGCCGACACTGTGTGTGGCGTTGGGGAAATCTTTTCTTTCGCAACAGCCATCAGGTCTTCGGCGCCACAAATCATGCAAGATAACGTGCCACAGATTTGGATGTGCGCCACTGTGCCCACAGGCTGCAGTTGGAACATGAAATAGAAAGTCGCAACTTCGAGCACGCGAATGTAAGGCATGCCAAGCATGTCGCCAACGTATTCAATTGCTGGTTTTGTCAGCCAGCCTTCTTGCTCTTGTGCGCGCCACAACAGTGGGATCACTGCAGATTGTTGACGCCCTTCAGGGTATTTTGTGATCTGAGCTTCGGCCCATGCAAGGTTTGCAGGGGTGAATTCAAATGATGCGGGTTGTTCAGCGTGTAGACGGCGTAGCATTAGCGGTCCACCTCCCCAAATACGATATCCATAGTACCGATGAGCGCAGCAACGTCAGCCAACTGGTGGCCTTTCGCAACGTGGTCCATCGATTGAAGGTGCAAGAAGCCCGGAGCACGGAGTTTTGCACGGTAAGGTTTGTTGGTTCCATCAGAAACCATGTAGACGCCAAACTCACCTTTAGGCGCTTCCACAGCGGCGTAGACTTCGCCTTCGGGCAATTTGAAGCCTTCTGTGTAGAGCTTAAAGTGGTGGATCAACGCTTCCATCGAGGTTTTCATATCGCCACGTTTTGGCGGTGTGAGTTTGCCACGTGCGAGAACGTCGCCTTGGCCCTCAGGTGCGCGCAATTTTTCAATCGCTTGCAAAATGATCTTGGTGGACTCTTCCATTTCCGCCATGCGCACGAGGTAGCGATCATAGCAATCGCCGTTCTTGCCCACAGGGATTTTGAAATCAAACTCGTCGTACAATTCGTATGGCTGCGAACGACGCAAATCCCACGCAAGGCCAGAACCGCGCACCATCACACCGGAGTAGCCCCAATCGAGGATTTCTTCCTCGGAGATGATGCCGATATCGGCGTTACGCTGTTTGAAAATACGGTTTTCCGTCAAAAGCGTGTGGATGTCTTCGATCATCTTTGGGAATTCAATTGCCCAAGTTTCGATGTCGTCGATCAACGCAGGTGGCAGATCTTGGTGCACACCACCGGGACGGAAGTAAGCGGCGTGAAGACGCGCGCCACAAGCCCGTTCATAGAAGATCATGAGTTTTTCACGCTCTTCAAAGCCCCATAGCGGCGGTGTGAGCGCGCCCACGTCCATCGCTTGTGTGGTGACGTTCAAGAGGTGGTTCAACACGCGGCCAATTTCAGAGAACAGCACACGGATCAAAGACGCACGACGCGGCACTTCGACACCAGCAAGACGTTCAATCGCCATACACCATGCGTGTTCTTGGTTCATTGGCGCCACGTAGTCGAGACGATCCAAGTACGGCAAGTTTTGCAGGTAGGTGCGACTTTCCATCAGCTTTTCAGTGCCACGGTGCAGCAAACCAATGTGCGGGTCAGCCCGCTCAACGATTTCACCGTCAAGCTCCAAAACCATGCGCAACACGCCGTGTGCCGCAGGGTGTTGAGGCCCGAAGTTGATGTTAAAATTGCGGATCTTTTGTTCGCCCGTCAGTACGTCGCTCACGTTGCCATCCATCTAATTGACCCTCGCCATATTGGCATGCGATCGCGTTGATCGCCCGCCGAAGGTTACTTTCACATAGGCATATTCGGGCGCCAAAGGTGCGGCTGCCCAGCCTAGCATTTCATTCATCAGCTGCACGTTGCGCTGCACATACGCTTGCACGGCACTGCGCGCCCAAAGCATTCCTGCCTTGGCCACGCGAGCACGAAACATGAGCGTAAGCTGCGTCAAACGTTAAGCCTCCTGCTTCTCATCACCTGGAAGGATGTATTTCGCACCTTCCCAAGGAGAGAGATTGTCGAACTGGCGGTACTCTTGAACCAAAGACACAGGTTCATAGACCACACGTTTGAGTTCTTCGTCGTAGCGCACTTCAGTATAGCCCGTCGTTGGGAAATCTTTGCGCAACGGGAAGCCACGGAAGCCGTAGTCTGTCAGCAAGCGACGCAGATCAGGGTGACCTGAGAAAATGATGCCGAACATGTCAAACACTTCACGCTCGAACCAGTTGGCCGATGGGTGAATGTCGACAATAGACGCAATCATTTCGTCTTCGCGGACAGCCGTTTTGATACGGATGCGGTGGTTTTGGTACATAGACAAGAAGTGATACACCACATCGAACCGCGCAGGGCGTGTGGGGTTATCAATCGCTGTGATATCCACCAAGCTTGAGAATTTGCAGGTCGCGTCGGTCTTCAGAAAATCGACAAAATCCACGATGCCCGCAGGGGACACTGTGACAGTCAATTCGCCAAATGTGATTTCCGTCGACACAACATCATCAGGGCGCTTGAGCTCAAGGTGAGCTGCGAGCATTTCGAGAGCTTCGCTCATAGGTCCGTCTCCTTAGCGGGCAATCGTGCCAGTGCGGCGCATTTTGCGTTGGAGTTGCATGATGCCGTACAGCAAGGCTTCGGCTGTAGGAGGGCACCCTGGAACATAGATGTCGACAGGAACGATCCGGTCACAACCACGCACAACAGAATATGAATAGTGGTAATACCCGCCGCCATTCGCACAAGACCCCATAGAGATCACGTAACGTGGCTCTGGCATTTGGTCGTAAACCTTGCGCAAAGCAGGCGCCATTTTGTTGGTCAAAGTCCCAGCCACAATCATCAAGTCAGATTGACGTGGGGAGGCACGCGGCGCAGTCCCGAACCGTTCAAGGTCGTAGCGCGGCATAGAGGTGTGCATCATCTCAACCGCACAGCACGCAAGACCAAAGGTCATCCAGTGCAATGACCCTGTGCGGGCCCAGTTGATAATGTCTTCTGTGGACGTAAGCAAAAAGCCCTTGTCCTGCAATTCGTTGTTCAAAGCCTGTGTCGCGACTTCTTTGTCTGCGCCAGCTGTGTTGGCAGAAGTGATCACGCCCATTCCAAGGCTCCTTTTTTCCACTCATAGGCAAAGCCCACTGTCAGGACGCCCAAGAACACCATCATCGACCAGAAGCCCACAATGCCCACATCCTTGAACGCAACGGCCCAAGGGAAGAGGAACGCGATTTCCAAATCAAAAATGATAAAGAGGATCGACACCAAGTAGAAGCGAACATCGAATTTCATCCGCGCATCGTCGAAGGCGTTAAAGCCACATTCGTAGGCTGATACTTTTTCGGGGTCAGGATTGCGAACGGCAACAATCAAGGCTGCAAAGATGAATACAAGACCAAGCGCGATGGCGAGGCCGAGAAAAATAATGACGGGGAGAAAATCCCGAAGCAGGTCTTCCACGAGCGGCTCCTTATTTGGGCCCGCAGGATGGCGGGCGCGCGTGTGCTAAAGCTTATTGTGGTTTAGACCTCTGCGCAGTCAGGGTCAACAAGGTCCCCGCCTTCAAAACCCTTTGTTTCAAGGCAAGTACAAAGTTTTTTGTCAAAGGCAGGCACAGTTGATTAGTCGTTAATCACCAATTGCGATTCGAACGCATTACCTGATTTTTTTAGTCTGATTTACGAGTCCCATTGCGCCGGTTGGCCTGCCTCCCCCAAAGAAAGACAGTGAAGCCTCCGGTCAAATCAAACCGTTGCCAAGACTTCTTCGCGAATGATCCGCGCCAGTAGCGCGCAATCTTCAACACTAAAGGTCAACGGCAGACGCATATCGACAATGGCCTTCAGCACGCGGTCACTGTCGGGCAAAGGCTGCGCTTCCGCATAGCGCCAACTGTCATAGCGCGACGTAAACGCCACGGGCTCGGGCGCGCCGAACCACTTCAACTCAACGCCGCGCTGAAGGCATCGCGCAACAAAGCCTTCGATCTTTGCGTCATCCCAATCCAGCAGCAAAAATTGAAACGACGACCCAACATAGCCTTCTGCCTGTGGGCGCTGAATGATCGACAGCCCACTGACATCGCGCAAACCGCTTTCCACGGTACGATAGCGTGCGTTCCAATTTTCGACCTGCGTGGGCAAGTTCCGCAACTGCACACGCAAAATCGCCGCGCGCAAATGATCCATACGCCCTGACACATTGGGCGTGTCATATTTGACCTTTTCGAACACCTCCGCAGGCGGACCCGCCGTGTGCTTGCCATATAACATGTAAGACCCTGACAACATGATCGCGCGTGCGGCGATCTCGTCATCGTCTGTGATCAAAAAGCCCCCCTCGCCCGAATTGATGTGCTTATAGGTCTGGGTCGAATAACACCCAACCGCGCCATGCCGACCCGAAGGCACCCCGTCCCACGTGGCCCCCATCGTGTGCGCGCAGTCTTCGATCACAGTCACGCCCGCGCCATTACAGATATACATGAGCGCATCCATATCGACGATGTGCCCGCGCATATGAGACAACATCAAAACCCGCGCGCCGCTTTCGATGATTTTGACTTGCAGATCATCCAGATCAATCACCAAGCCCTCGGTCACGCCCACAAAAACAGGCTGCGCGCCCACGGCTGCAATGGCGCCCGGAACAGGCGCCAACGTGAACGCATTGGTCAAAACCGCATCGCCCGCTGTCACGCCAACAGCCCGCAAAGCGCACCCCAGCGCATAGCCGCCAGAGGCCACAGCCAGCGCATATTTCGCACCGGTCAGGGTGGCGAATTCTTCTTCAAGCAATGCAACTTCACCCGCCTCATCCGGCAAGGTGTTATAGCGGTGCAAACGTCCAGATCGCATCACAGCCACCGCCGCTTCAATCGCTTCTTCAGGGATTGGTTCCTGCTGGGTAAAGTTGCCCGTGAAAACCTCGGTCATCCGATCAGATCCTTGGTCACCTGCGCCAAATCTTTATAGCCGTGCAACAAGGCCTCAGGTTCGAGCGCTTTCACCGCATGTCCGTCTGGGCCAAAAGTCACCAAAGCACATGGCACCCCCGCCGCCTGCGCGGTCTTGCGGTCCGTTATGGTATCGCCGATCAGATAGCTCATATTCAAATGCCCACCCGCTTGCTCAACAGCCGCAACATAAGGCGCTGGGTCCGGTTTGCGCACAGGCAGCGTGTCGGCCCCAATCATTGACGCAAACATATCACGCACACCCAGCTTTTTAAGCAGCGTTTCCGCCAGACCACTTGGCTTATTCGTACAAACGCCAACGGCATAGCCTGAGGACTTCAGCCCCTCAATTGCCTCAACAGCCCCATCATAGAGTTTCGTGTGCACATCAATCGCATCACCGTAGGCTTGCAACAAAACCGGATACTGCGCGTCGATGTCACTTTGGTCATAGTCAGGTTTGACCCGCCCAAACCCCAAATTCAACATCGCACGCCCCCCGTGAAAGGCTGTCGATGAATCTGCGATAGGGTCCAAAACATCCCCATATCCCAATGCGTTAAAGCAATAATTGGCCGAGGCGATTAAGTCCGCAGATGTGTCTGCCAGTGTGCCATCAAGATCGAAAATAACGCAGCGCATATGTAGCCTCTTTCCCAACATTCGGCCCCAAACCGATCAACAATCGGCGAAGTGATGCCGACATATGTAACCAATGGTCAGAATATGTGAAGCCCCGCCCCTTGCGGCGCTTTGCGACATGGGTAAAACGACGTAAAGATAAAGAAAAGAGCAGATTGGGACGAACACATGGCCACAGCCCTCATTTTACTAGCCGCAGGTCAAGGATCGCGGATGAATTCTGAGCTGCCAAAAGTGCTGCATCAGATTGGCAACGCGCCACTTTTTGCTCACGGTTTGCATGCTGGCGGGTCTTTGGCCCCTGAGCGCACTGTTGTTGTTGTTGGTCACGGCGGCGAACAAGTCGCCGCTGCGGCACGCGCCATCGACGAAGATATCGAAATCGCAACCCAAACCGAACAGCTTGGCACGGCCCACGCCGTGTTGCAGGCCAAAGACGCATTGGCAGATTTTGACGGCGATGCGTTTGTATTATACGGCGACACACCTTTCATTTCGCCCGAAACACTAGAAGCGATGCAAAGCGCGCGCGCGTCTCATGATGTTGTTGTGCTGGGGTTTGAGGCCGCTGATCCCGGCCGCTATGGCCGCTTGGTGATGGACGGCGACAAGCTGTCGCGTATCGTTGAATTCAAAGACGCTACTGATGAAGAACGCGCGATCACCCTGTGCAACTCAGGTGTGCTCTGCGCGGACGCGAAAACGTTGTTCGATCTGTTGTCACAAGTCGGCAATGACAATGCCTCGGGCGAATACTACTTGCCGGATGTGGTCGAAATCGCTTGGGCCTCAAACCTGACAGCAACGTCGGTATCATGCGATGAATCCGAGACCTTAGGTGTGAACACCCGTGCCGAACTGGCCCGTGCAGAAGGCCTGTTCCAAGCAGCCAAACGCGCCGAAATGCTCGAAAACGGCGTTACGCTTGTCGCGCCTGAAACCGTATTTTTCTCACTCGACACTTATATTGGCCGCGATGCCATCATTGACCCGAACGTGGTTTTTGGCCCGAATGTGACAATCGAAAGCGGCGCGCGGATCAAATCGTTCAGCCATCTTGAGGGCTGTCATGTCTCCACCGGTGCCGACGCTGGGCCTTTCGCCCGCCTGCGCCCTGGTGCGGAACTTGGCAATGATGCCCATGTTGGCAACTTTGTTGAAATCAAAAACGCGCAAATTGGAGAAGGTACGAAAGTGGGCCACCTCACCTATATTGGTGATGCGGATATCGGCGATGGTGCCAACATCGGCGCGGGCACGATCACTTGTAATTACGATGGCGTGTTCAAGCACCGCACAACTGTAGGTCGTGACGCCTTTATTGGGTCAAACACCATGCTGGTCGCGCCTGTAAACGTGGGCATCGAAGCCATGACAGGCAGCGGATCTGTGATCACCAAAGATGTGCCTGATGGTGCGCTGGCGATTGCGCGCGCCAAGCAAGACAACAAACCTATGTTGGCCGTTAAATTGTTTATGAAATTGCGCGCCCTGAAGGCGAAAAAAGCCGAGAAAGGTCAATAATATGTGTGGTATTGTAGGGGTATTGGGCACACACGAAGTCGCGCCCATTTTGGTTGAAGCACTCAAGCGTCTTGAGTATCGCGGCTATGACAGCGCAGGCATTGCGACCGTGAACAACGGCGTGCTGGATCGTCGTCGCGCGGTTGGCAAACTGGTCAATCTGTCGGATGAATTGGTGCACAACCCTCTGGCTGGCAAATCCGGCATCGGTCACACCCGTTGGGCCACCCATGGCGCGCCTTCTGTGACCAACGCCCACCCGCATAAGGCTGGCCCTGTCGCGGTGGTGCACAATGGCATCGTCGAAAATTTCCGCGAATTGCGCGAAATGCTTGCCACCAAAGGTTATAAATTTGTCACAGAGACCGACACGGAAACCGTCGCTTTGTTGGCGCAAAGCTTTATCGACGCGGGCAAATCCCCGATTGAGGCTGCGAATGCCACCATTGATGCGCTCACAGGCGCGTTTGCTTTGTGTTTCCTGTTTGACGGCCAAGATGACCTGTTGATCGCCGCACGCAAGGGCTCTCCGCTCGCGATTGGACACGGGGACGGCGAAATGTTTGTCGGCTCTGATGCAATTGCTTTGGCGCCGATGACCGACCAAGTGACCTATTTGGAAGAAGGCGACCGTGCGATCATCACCCGTACAAGCCTTGAGATTTTCGACGAGAGCGGCGCGCAAGTGCAACGCACACGTCGCGAGATCAAGATCGACGCCACACGGATCGAAAAAGCTGGGCACAAGCACTTCATGTCCAAAGAGATTGCAGAGCAACCCACGGTGATTTCCGAAGCCGTAAATTATTATATGTCCGCTGATGGGGCTTCTGTGGTGCTGCCCGAGCCTGACATCGATTTCACCCAGTTTGATCGCATCGTCATGGTCGCCTGTGGCACAGCGTTTTACGCCTGTTTCACCGCCAAATACTGGTTCGAACAGATCGCGAAAGTCCCTGTTGAGGTCGATATCGCGTCTGAATTCCGCTACCGCGAAGCGCCGATCAGCCCGCGCACTTTGGCGATTTATGTCAGCCAATCAGGCGAAACGGCGGACACTTTGGCAGCCCTGCGCTACACGGCAGGCAAGGCTGCAAGCATCGTCACCGTGACCAATTCGTCTGAGAGTTCCATGGCACGCGAAAGCGATATGTCCTTGCCGATTTTGGCGGGCGTCGAAGTGGGCGTGGCCTCGACCAAAGCGTTTTCCTGCCAGCTCACCGTGCTGCATATGTTGGCGCTGAAAGCGGCGCAGGACCGTGGTGTTTTGGACGATGAAGCTATTAAAACCCACCTGTCCGCATTGCGCAGTCTGCCCGGTCTTTTGAACCTCGCCTTGGATCAATCCGCCGACATCGCAGATGTCTCAGCGCTTTTGGCAGAAGCCAGCGACGTGCTGTTCTTGGGACGTGGGGCTATGTACCCGCTGGCGCTGGAAGGTGCATTGAAGCTTAAAGAAATCAGCTACATACATGCTGAAGGTTACGCATCCGGCGAGTTGAAGCACGGACCTATCGCGCTTGTCGATCAGCACACGCCGATCATCGTTTTGGCTCCGCGCGACACGCTGTTCGAAAAAACAGTCTCCAACATGCAAGAGGTCATGGCGCGCGGCGGCAAGGTCTTGTTGATCTCGGACGAGCAAGGCTTGAAGGAGGCTGGTGACGGCGTTTGGCAGAGCATTCAAATGCCAACTGTACCTGATGCATTAGCGCCGATCCTTTACGCCGTTCCTGCGCAACTTTTGGCTTATCACACAGCTGTCGCCAAAGGCACAGATGTGGATCAACCGCGCAACTTGGCGAAATCTGTCACTGTGGAATAGATGCGATGACATTCGATCCAAAGGCGGTCTTGAACGGGCCAACATTGTCTTTGCGGCAAATGGTGAAAAGTGACTGGGACGCGGTTTATGCCGAGGCCTCAAAGCCAGAGTTGTGGGCGGGCCACCCTGCGACGGATCGTTGGCAAGAGCCTGCGTTTCGCGCCATTTTTGACGGTGGCTTGGCAAACCCTGATGGCTGCTACGTGATCCACCAAAAAGGCCGTGAAGCCGTGGCGGGGATCACCCGCTATTACGGTACCACAGACACGCAAACGCGCATCGGCTATACCTTTGTGGCACTGGATCTTTGGGGTTCAGGTGTGAACACAGAGCTGAAAAAGCTCATGCTGGATCATGGCTTTGCGTCGCTTGAGCGCGTCTATTTTGACATTGGAACTGAGAACTGGCGTTCGCGCAAAGCGGTGGAAAAGCTGGGGGCGCAACTGTGCGCACAGACCCAAGACGACAAAGTCGAATATGTCTTGTACAAATCCACATGGATAAATCGCTAGCCAGCGCGTAAAGGGTGCTATAGGAGACAAAGCTTGCCGCAGGATTTGCGCCTTTTGCCTTTCCCTGTCTCGAAAAAAGGACACGATGTATGACACCCGAAAATGCACTTGATGCACTCAACGCCGAAGCTGACGAAGCGCGTGCTGCGAAACAAAAATCTCATTTTGGTGCGTCCAATACATATATTGGGATTGCCCCCGGTCGTTTGGAAGAGATGGCCCGCGCGTGGCGCAAAGAAGTATCCTTTCCTGAGCGACTGGAATTGGCGAATGCATTGTGGATGTCTGGCGTGTTTGACGCGCGCTTGATGGCAGCAAAGTTGTTGACCCAAGCGCGGATCAAAGACGACCAAGATGTTTGGGCGCATATCACCGATTGGTTGGCGCAAGCCGGCACATGGGCCGAGATCGACGCGCTGTGTTCAGCGGGTCAACGTCGTTTGGCGGCGGACAATTCACGCATCAACAAAGTCTACAAACTGATGCGCCACGAAGAACCTTTGCAGCGTCGCGCGGCTTTGGGTCTTACCGAATTTTTGGCCAAAGCCCCCCACCCGTCCGAACGCGAAGTCATTGCGATTGACCGGATTTGCGAATGGTTGCCAGACGCGATTGCAGATGAGAGCAAAGACGTGCATCGCACAGCGCAATCATGGCTGCGCAGCTTGTCAAAACATGACTACAAGCGCGCCAGAGCCATTTATCGCGGTCCGCAAGAGGACACAGAGCCTGACGCGCTTGAAAATGATTTAGACGCTGATACCAGCGAAGATTAAATCCAGCCTTAGGCTGGATCCTCTTCGCCTTCACCTTCATCTTCACCTTCGCCAGCTTCTTGTGCTGCGGCGGCCTCGGCTGCGGCGGCCTCGGCTTTGGCGGCTTCTTGTGCGGCTATGTAGTCATCAATCGCACCGTCAGCATCACCAAACCCAAGTTCAGCCTTCGCAAACTCAATCATTTCGGGGGTCAGGGTCTCAACGGTCAGGCCACCTTGGCCCGTGGCGTTGTAAGCGTCCACGATGGATTGCAAGAATGCATCCTCACCAGCAGCAACGCGCCCCTCTTCAGCAGCAACAAAGGCTTCATCGTAGGTCTTTTGCGCCGCCGTCAGCGGAATACCAGCATCTAGGATGTCTTTTTCAAATCCTTCAACTGCGGTTTCATATGCCAAAGTTGCTTCTGGATCATAGCCAGGCTCACCTTCTGCTGGCGGCACTTCCAGCGCGGCAATCTGCGCATTTATCCCAGCTACAGTCGTGTCGTACGTTGCTTGAGCTGTTGCAAGCGCTGCCGCGGCATCGGCCTCTGTCGCTTCAAGGCCCACCAATGCAGCTGACGCCAAAATGATCGTCTTGATCGACGCCATTTTCGGGTCCGAGCTGTTCATAATGCCATTAATGTTGCGCTTAAGCGAATTCAGGCTGCCCAGTTGGGCATTCAAGTTTTTCGGCTTTGGCGCAGCTGCCGCGGGCTTTACAGCCTTTGACTTGGACGTTGCAGACTTGGATTTAGACGCAGCGGATTTAGATTTTGACGCCGCAGGTTTTTCTTTTTTGGATTTCTCTGATCCACCACCGCCGCCTCCGCCGCCGCCTTTTCCTTTTGCGTAGGCTGCGTTGGTTGCGAACACATCGGCTGTCACGACTGGCACCGCCAATGTCAGCGCCGCAGTTACCATCAAAACTGAACTGAGTTTCATATCAACTTTCCACCCTAAATTTCCGTTATCAGAGCGTAGCGAACCACGATTAATAAAGTCTGTCACTTTTTAAGGTCGACCTGAACTTATTTGATTCCATTGTCATATCTTATTTATCACACTTGTTAATGCTTTAGATGTGCTTGCGAGTGAGCGTCAATCCGCATACCGTTGCCCCCATGTCGACATCACATGAACTCCCACGACTCATCGACCCCTTTGCGCGGGCCATCACTTACCTTCGTGTATCCGTGACGGATCGCTGCGATTTTCGCTGTGTCTACTGCATGGCTGAAAACATGACGTTTTTGCCAAAGAAAGAGCTTTTGACGCTCGAGGAATTGGACCGCATGTGTTCGACCTTTATCGGACTTGGCGTCAACAAGCTGCGCATCACAGGCGGCGAGCCGCTTGTCAGGCGAGGGATCATGGGGTTTTTCAACAGCATGTCACGGCATTTGGACAGCGGTGCGTTGCAAGAGTTGACCCTGACCACGAATGGATCGCAGCTGGAGCGTTTTGCCGATGATCTTTATGCGGCGGGCGTACGGCGGATCAATGTGTCGCTGGACACTTTAGATACCGACAAATTCGCCCGCGTGACTCGCTGGGGCAAGCTTGACCAAGTGATGCGGGGCATTGAAGCAGCACGCAAAGCGGGGCTGCGGGTTAAGATAAATACTGTTGCGCTGAAAGGCTTTAACGAGGATGAAGTGTTCGATCTGGCCGCATGGTGTGCGGCTGAGGATATGGATCTGACGTTCATCGAAGTGATGCCCATGGGCGATCTAGGCGGTGAAGACCGCGTGGGGCAATATTGGTCGCTGGAGGACCTGCGCGGGCATTTGGCAACGCAGTTTACCTTGACCGAATTGACCGAGCGCACCGGCGGCCCAGCCCGCTATGTGCGTTTGGAAGAAACGGGGCAAAAGATCGGCTTCATCACGCCCTTGACCCACAATTTCTGCGAAAGCTGCAACCGCGTGCGTATGACCTGCACGGGAGAGCTGTTTATGTGTTTGGGGCAAGAAGACAACGCATCCTTGCGCGACATCATGCGCGCCACGCCGGAAGATGATGCGCCGCTGATCCGCGCCATTGAGGACGCAATTGCCCGCAAACCCAAAGGCCATGACTTTGATTATTCACGGCAGCAGGAAGACGGCAAAATGACCCGCCATATGTCGCACACTGGCGGATAAGGCAATTCGAGCGCGCGGCCTCAACTAAAAGCTTGCCAAACGTTAACCATGTTCCTAATTTGTTCTCAAACCTATTGAGGAGCATCGCCATGCCAAAAGACACAGACTCCGCTTACAAAACCCATTTCATCTGCCAAACCTATGTGACGCCCAATGGATCGCATGGGCTGAAGGTGGACAAGTTGATCGAATATTCCACGGCCGAAGCCGCCGAAGAGCGCGCGGAACGTGAGTGCCGTTTGCAAAACTGCATCGGCGCGGATGCCTATATGTTGATTGAGGACACGAATTCTGGCGAAGTGAGCCTGCCAGAGTTTCTGGCGCGCCACGGCACGGTACCTGAGGTGGATGCCTTTTAAATTGGCCTACAAAACCAACACAGCAACCAGCGCCAAAAACGCCGGAAGCCCCTGCGTGAACAGGATCTTCTTGGTCACAGTGCTTGCGCCATAAATAGCTGCGACACAGACGCAGAGTAAGAAAAACACCGCCACATCCGTTTTGCCTGCGATCAGGCCCCAAAACAGGCCTGCTGACAAAAAGCCGTTATACAGCCCTTGGTTGGCGGCCAAAACTTTGGTCAATTTGGCGAACTCTTCGGTGGTGCCAAAGACCTTGCGGGTGCGTTTTTCTTCCCATGCGAACATCTCAAGGTAAAGAATATAGGCGTGCAGAAGCGCCACAAGGGCAGTCAGAACGATGGCGACAGTGGACATGAGAGACCTTTCACAAATGGCGTGACTTCAGCCTAAGCCAAACCTCACGCGACAGGCAAGCGGCTCTCGACCATTTCGGCGTACCATGACGCGCCGATGGGCAGGATCTCGTCGTTGATATTGAATTTCGGGTGATGCACAGGGGCGCTGTCACCATTGCCGATCAGGATATAGGCACCGGGACGCTCCTCAAGCATATAGGCGAAATCTTCGCCGCCCATGACAAGAGGCGCAGGATCGCAAGAGCCAGCCACTTTGGTGGCGGCTTCAATGGCAAATTGGGTTTCGCGTTCGTGATTGACCATCACGGGATAGCCGAGCTTATATTTAATAGCGATGTCAGCGCCAAAGGTGGCCGCAACGCCTGCCGTGATGGCTTTCACACGCTCTTCGGCTTGGAGACGCACATCTTTGTTCATAGAGCGCACAGTACCGCGCAGCTCAACGGAGGCCGGCAAAACGTTATGCGCTTTCGAGGATGTTTCAAACGAGGTGACAGAAACCACCACCTGTTCGGTCGGATCGACATTGCGCGAAGCGATGGTTTGCAAGGCGATCACCAAATGCGAGGCGACAACTGTGCTGTCGATAGCTTCATGTGGTTTGGCCGCATGGCCACCCTTGCCCGTCACCGTGAAGGTGAACTCGTCCGTTGCAGCGAAAAACGACCCTGTGCGAATGGCGAACTTCCCCAAAGGCTGCCCCGGCCAATTGTGCATGCCGTAGACTTCGTCGATGTTCCACCGCGCCATCATGCCCTCATCGCACATAACCTTAGCGCCGCCGCCGCCCTCTTCTGCGGGCTGGAAAATCACCACACAGGTGCCATCAAAATTGCGGGTCTCAGTCAAATACTGCGCCGCCCCCAGTAACATCGAGGTGTGCCCATCATGACCACAGGCATGCATCACGCCTGCATTTGTGGACGCGTATTCAACACCGGTTTCTTCCAAAATCGGCAAGGCATCCATGTCGGCACGCAGGCCCACCGTGCGCCCTGAGGCAGACTGTCGCCCTTTGATGACGCCCACAACACCGGTGCGGCCAATGCCTTCAACAACCTCGTCACAGCCGAACTCCCGCAAAAGATCCGCAACCTTTTTGGCGGTGCGATGAACCTCGAACATAAGCTCTGGATGGGCGTGAATATCTTGGCGCCATTCCGCAATCTGTGGCTGCATATCAGCAAGGCGATTTTTGACAGGCATGGGAAAGCTCCAGTTGGCGTTGATTAACTTAGCAATACGAGTTTCAAGCCAAACAGCAAGAGAAGTCCATAGAATACACGCAGAATTGCGCCTCCACACCAAACATGCATTTAAGAACGGCACCGATCTGCGGCGATGCGATCGTGCTGTCTTGTCCCCGCGCCCGCGCCCAAGGGCGAACATTCGTTTGGATTGGTGACAAAAGTCCAAACGACGTTACCCCAACGCCATATTCACAGATCACGATCTATCTGCCAAAGAGGCGCAACGCCTGAAAAAGCACTGATTCTACGCACAGCCTAGGAGACTATGATGTTTGAGACCCTTGGATTAGACATGGACCCGCGCCAAGCCGCGATTGGCCTTGGTCTTTTGATCGGCCTGATTTTTGGCGGTTTGGCCGAAGTTTCCCGCTTTTGTTTTCGCCGCATGGTCGCTGGGCCACGCGGGGATCGCCGCTCTGCAGCCGGTGTTTGGTTCGCCGGTTTGGCCGTGGCCGTGATTGGCACGCAAATTGCAATCACACAGGGGATCGTTTCCTTTGAGGAACATCGCTTCTTTGCGGCTGACCTTCCATGGCTGGCGATCATTTTGGGCGGGTTGGCCTTTGGCGCTGGCATGGTGTTGACCCGCGGATGTGTGTCCCGTCTGACCGTCTTGGCTGGCACAGGAAACCTGCGCGCTTTGATCGTTTTGCTTGCTTTTGCCTTTGTGGCCCACGCGACATTGAAAGGCGTCTTGGCGCCCGTGCGCACATCGCTTGGCAGCGTCACCGTGGCGCTTGAAAACGCGGCATTGCCTGGCAACGCACTTGTTTGGAGCGCGTTGATTGTTGTTGCTGCGCTTTTGATCGTTGCGCGTTCGGGTGCGACCATGCGCGACATCTTGCTTGGCGCATTGATTGGCGCGTTGGTCCCTGCCGCATGGATCGGCACTGGATTTGTGTTGTTCGACGAATTTGATCCGATCGCGCTCGAAAGCCTGTCCTTTACATCCCCAGCTGCGGAAACACTGTTTTGGGGCATCGCATCCTCATCCATTCCCGCGGGTTTTGGCGTGGGTCTGATGGGCGGCGTTTTGGGCGGCGCATTGGTGTTGTCCCTAATCTTCGGTCGCTTCCAATGGCAAAGCTTTGAAACACCGCGCCAAACGGGTCGTTACTTGGCAGGTGCCGCGTTGATGGGCGTCGGCGGTGTTTTGGCTGGCGGTTGCACAATGGGCGCAGGCCTATCCGGCATTCCAACACTGTCTGTGGCAGCCATTCTGGCCGTGGTTTCAATCGCAATCGGAGGCACGCTTATGGCGCGGATTTTGCGTGATGGAGTGTCTTCAACCGGCGCAGGCCAAACCACACAAGGCCCAGTACCAGCGGAGTAATCCCCGCCAATGCGAGCCCCTTGCTCAAGCCGAGGGGCTCCAAAAACGGATAGATCGCATAGCCTGCTAGTCCCACGGCGTAGTAGCTGATCGCGACCACAGACAGGCCTTCGACCGTTTCTTGCAGCTGCAACTGTAGATCCGCACGCCGATCCATCGAGGCCAGCAAGGCTTGGTTTTGCACCTGTCGGTCCACATCCACTTTAGTACGCAACAGATTAGCCGCGCGCTCGGCCCGCCCTGCCAGATTTTCCAACTGACGCTTGGCAGCATTCACGGTACGCATTGCCGGATCAAACCGCCGCATCATGAATTCAGAAAACAATTGCCGCCCCATAAAGCGTTCTTCGCGCAAAACCTCAACGCGCTGCTGGACCAGCGCCGCATAGGCGCCCGTTGCGCCAAAGCGGAAGTTTGTCTGAGCGACCAGCCGTTCGATTTGGGTCGACAAGCGCAAGACATCATCCAGCATATCGTCAGCAGGCCCTGCCCCTTTGACGGTCATCTGCTCCATCAAAGCGGCGAGTTCCAATTCGATATCTGCCATCTGGCGATTGATGCGGCGCGCTTGCACAAGGCCCAGCATCGACATGCTTTTATAGGTCTCGATTTCGCACATCCGTTGCAGCACACGCCCAATACGCTGCGCCCCACAGTCAGGTCGCACAAACAGCGCAAATCGCATGTGCCCATCCGTATCAATGCGAAAATCTGATGCCACCGTCATCTCGCCGTCCAACACATGCGCCACGGCAAGGCTTTCTTGTTCAAACCAAGCGTCCAGTTGCTTTCCCGCAGCATCTTCGGAAGACATCGTATCGATGCGCAGAATGGCTGAGGTCAACCGCAGACCGGGCGCTTGCTCGAGCCAATCTTGAGGAAACAAATCGAAGGTTCCATCATCGAAATGCGCATCAGACACACCAGATGTGAACAGCGTATAGGTCACAAACTCTGTGTGGCTTTCCCATTTCAAATGATACTTGCCCAATTCCCCCATGTAGTGGGTTGCGTCAGGGGCCGGATGCGCCACGCCGAACCGATCCAACAGCGCGAGCAGATGCACACGGTCCAAATCGCGATCCCGCCGGGCGGCATCCCCTGCGCTCCGAATGGCCAAATGGGCAGCACGCGAGGGCGCATTGAGACGTGGAAACGGGCGGGCATGTAGTTCGTTCGCCAGCTCATAGCGGCGCGGGTGATCAGTCAAAGGGGCCATTTTAGGATCTCGTGCGTTTATCTTGCGATCACACTAGAACCAAAAAGACGCCATAGATAGGTATAAATCGTCGCATTTCAAATACTTATCGGAATACAAACGCATACCAATGTCGACCTAACGCGTCGCGACAGTCAAAGCCGTATCCATGAGCGCCTTGATATCGGCCTCTTTGGTGCCCGCAACAATGCGTCCAAATTCATCGTCGCCTTTTAGAACAATCAAAGTTGAGCGGCGCGGCACTTTCAGGCTTTTGACCAAATCAGACCGACCGAAGTCGTCCCAATCGACATCGATGAATGTGATCTCTTTTTCATAGGCAGGGTTTGCTGCCTTGAGCTTATCAAGAACGCGCTCTTGGGCTGCGCACGTAGAACACCACGAAGCTTTGAAATCCAAGAACACGGTTTTGCCAGCGGCAAGCTCCTGCGCCACAAGGCCTTCCGTGTATTCGGTTGCAGCCAATGCAGGCGCGCCTATGAAAGGCACAGCCATTAGGGCCGAAGCGGATAGGATAAAGTCACGACGTTTCATGAGGTATCTCCTTGAATATTATAACGAAACAGATAGATCGATCAGCCAAGCAGGCAAGACTTCCACCGCCCAAGCTTCGATCATGTGGTGAAGGTTGAACAGCAATGCCAACCCGACGATGACAAAGACAGCGCCCAACATGGGGCGTGATTTTTCGGCGATGGCTTGCATGAGGTTTTGATTGCGCATGAACCAAGACCGCGCGCCATAGCCAAGCGCAAGAATGATCGTGGACACACCGAGGGCGAAGAACACCATGATCATCGCCGCACGCGCAAGGCTTTCCCCCTGCGACGCCAACGCAATGGCGCCACCCAGTGTGGGGCCAATACAGGGGCTCCAGACGGCGCCCAACAGCGCGCCTGTGCCCAACTGCCCCAACGCGCTTTTGCGCTCTAAGGTGTCGATCTTTGCGTCAGCGGAATTGGCAAAACGCGCCGTCAGGCTTGAGAAACCCGCAGACAGCTTTGGAACCAAAAGTACGACACCGAAAAACAGCATCAAGCCCGCGCCAATGTCACCAAGGCGTTCTTCATCGAGACCGACAGAATAGCCAACCGTGGTGACAAACATGCCGAATGCGACGAACGACAGGCTCATCCCTGCTGCCATGTAAAACGGCCCGCCCCGACCCGCTTGCAACGCACTGGCCAAAACAATCGGCAAGATCGGCAGCACACATGGGTTGATCAGCGTCAAAAGCCCCGCGAGATATGCAAAGATAAATTCCATACGCACATCATGGCCCACAAGCGGATGCACTGTCAGCCAACAATGTTCTGACACCACGTCACGTCCCCGTCAGGGAAATGAAACAATGGCAATTGGCTGTCGCATGCATGTGTCTGAAACGCACGAAAAAGGGCGGCCCAATGGACCGCCCTGTTCAGATTTTTAGCACGCTGTCTTAGTCGATTTTCGGCAACAATGCGTTCACAGAGTCTTTGGCATCCCCGTAGAACATCCGTGTGTTTTCTTTGTAGAACAGTGGGTTTTCGATACCTGAATACCCAGTACCCTGACCACGTTTGGACACGAACACTTGCTTGGCTTTCCAAACTTCCAGAACTGGCATGCCAGCGATGGGTGAGTTTGGATCTTCTTGTGCCGCAGGGTTCACAATGTCGTTGGAGCCGATCACGATGACAACATCCGTTTCAGGCATGTCGTCATTGATCTCGTCCATTTCCATCACGATGTCGTAAGGCACTTTGGCTTCTGCCAAAAGCACGTTCATGTGACCCGGCAAACGACCTGCAACAGGGTGAATGGCGAAACGCACGTTTTTGCCTTTGCCACGCAATTTGTTGGTCAACTCGGAAACAGCCGCTTGGGCTTGCGCCACCGCCATGCCGTAACCTGGCACGATGATCACTGAGTCAGCTTCGTTCAAAGCCGTCGCAACACCGTCCGCATCGATCGCAACCTGTTCGCCTTCGACTTCCATCTGTGGACCAGTTGTGCCGCCAAAGCCGCCCAAGATCACAGACACGAAAGAGCGGTTCATCGCCTTACACATGATGTAGGACAAAATCGCACCAGAAGAGCCCACAAGCGCGCCCACAACGATCAACAGGTCGTTCCCGAGGGAGAAACCAATCGCCGCAGCGGCCCAGCCTGAGTAGGAGTTCAACATGGAGACAACCACCGGCATATCCGCGCCGCCGATGCCCATGATCAAGTGGTAACCGATAAACAGCGCAGCCAATGTCATGATGAGCAATGGCAAGAAACCACCTGTGTTGAAGTACCAGATCAAGCAGATCACTGAAAGCGCCGCAGCACTTGCATTGAGTACGTGACCGCCTGGAAGCTTGGTCGCGTTTGAGGACAATTTGCCCGCAAGTTTGCCGTAAGCCACCACAGAACCGGTGAAGGTCACAGCACCGATGAAGATGCCGAGGAACAATTCAACGCGCAGGATGTTGATCTCAACACCTGATTTATGCGCCAAAAGGCCAGCGAAGCCGTCCAGAGTTTCACGTGTTGCGTGATCCATGCCCAAGACACGGCCCAGCTCGATGTGCGCAATCAAGCCCACAAACACAGCCGCCAAACCAACGAGCGAGTGCATCGCTGCCACAAGCTGTGGCATTTCAGTCATTTGCACGCGTGTTGCCACAACGTAACCAATCGCGCCACCGGCTGCGATCAACACAATCGACAAGAGCCACAGGCCAGCGCCCGGTCCAACAAGCGTCGCGAAAACGGCCAAAGCCATGCCCACGATGCCATACCATACAGCGCGTTTGGCGCTTTCTTGTCCTGACAAACCACCCAAAGAGAGGATGAAGAGGACTGCCGCGACCACGTAGGCCGCTGTCGTAAATCCGAATTCCATAATCCTATACTCCTTAAGATTTCTGGAACATGGCAAGCATGCGCCGTGTGACGAGGAAGCCGCCAAAGATGTTGATACCAGCCATAAAGACAGACAAAGCGGCCAATAGGATCACAAGGAAGGACCCAGACCCGATTTGCATCAAAGCACCCAAGATGATGATTGAAGAAATCGCGTTGGTGACAGCCATAAGCGGTGTGTGCAGCGAGTGCGCCACGCCCCAAATCACTTGGAAACCGATAAAGACGGACAAAACAAACACAATAAAGTGCTGCATAAAGCTTGCAGGGGCCACAAGACCAACCGCGAGCAACAGTGCGCCGCCGACAGCCAACAAGGTGACTTGGTTGCGTGTTTGCTTTTTGAACGCAGCCACTTCTTCGGCGCGTTTTTCTTCTGGTGTCAGCTCAGGCACAACTTCTTTTGGCTTGGCTGCAATCGCTTGGATCTTTGGTGGGGGTGGCGGGAAGGTAATGTCACCTTCGAACGTCACGGTCGCACCGCGGATCACATCGTCTTCCATGTTGTGATTGATCTGACCGTCTTTTTCAGGGGTCAAGTCAGTCATCATGTGACGGATGTTTGTCGCGTACAATGTGGACGCTTGCGCGGCCATACGGGATGGGAAGTCTGTGTAGCCGATGATGGTCACGCCGTTTTCTGTGACGATTTTCTCATCTGCAACAGTCAGCTTACAGTTGCCGCCTTTTTCCGCCGCCAAATCGACGATCACAGAACCAGGTTTCATGGCCGCAACCATGTCTTCTGTCCAAAGCTCAGGCGCTTCGCGGTTTGGAATCAGCGCTGTGGTGATGACGATATCAACCTCAGGGGCCAATTCGCGGAATTTCGCGAGCTGTGCTTCACGGAACTCTGGGCTGGACACAGCAGCGTAGCCGCCTGTCGCGGCACCGTCTTGTTGTTCTTCCTCAAAGTCGAGGTAAACAAATTCAGCGCCCATAGATTCGACTTGCTCGGCGACTTCTGGACGCACGTCGAAAGCGTATGTGATTGCGCCGAGGGATGTGGATGTGCCGATCGCGGCCAAGCCAGCCACACCAGCACCAACAACCAGAACCTTCGCAGGCGGTACTTTACCAGCTGCTGTGATCTGACCGGTAAAGAATCGACCAAAGTTGTTGGACGCTTCAATCACAGCGCGGTAACCGGCAATGTTCGCCATGGAAGACAAGGCATCCATTTTCTGCGCGCGAGAGATGCGTGGCACCATTTCCATTGCGATGACATTGGCACCTTTGGATTTCGCCGCTTCCATGCCTGCGTCATTTGCCGCAGGGTTGAAGAAGGAAATCAACGTCTTACCTTTGGTGAGGCGTTTGAGTTCAGCCTCATTGGGTTGACGCACTTTGGCAACGATATCAGCGGCTTTCCACAATGCAGCTGCGGTTTTCACCACCTCTACACCAGCCTCTTTATAGTCATTGTCAGCGAAACCAGCCAGCGCACCAGCGCCTGTTTCGATCACACAGTCATAGCCAAGCTTTTGCAGCTGTTTGGCACTGTCAGGCGTCAACGCTACCCGCGCTTCGCCTTCAAATAATTCCTTAGGAACACCGATCTTCACGAATTTTTCCTCTTTTCCCCAGTCAAAATTTTGACATCGAACAATCCTTAGACAAAGCGAACGACTAGGGCAACATTGTTGCGCTAACATTTCGAACTTTGAACATAGGTGTCCGCGTGCCGAACGCACTCAGTTGACCTTAGCCTCGAAGTGTAACGAGCAAATCCTAAGATCACCTGCCTAAACCTTGTATAGCCCTGATGTCTCTTTTCAAAAGACAGACCTTGGCCATTGCGGCACTCTAGTGGAAGTTGACCAAAAGGAAAGCGAAAACTAACATATCAGTTTGGAAATTCAAAAATGCGATGATGACATGCGCGCTTTTGGTGGCAAATTTTCACATTTTTGGTCGAAAATATGGTGTAGTATCCCTCTATGAAACTGACGCCCCTCACCCAAAAAGACGCTCAAGCCTGTTACGATGTGTTTGTGCACGCAGTTCACGGCGGCACTGCGGCGTTTTACAGCCCAGAGCAGCAAGCCGCTTGGGCGCCCAAAGACGCCCCAATGCCTGACACTTGGCCCGCGCGCCTGACATCCGGTGTGGCGATTGGCGCCAAGCGCTGGGGCAAGATCGTAGGTTTCATGACCATGGGCTTTGATGGCCACATCGACTTTGCCTATGTGCTGCCAACTGAAATGGGCAAAGGCACCGCAGGCAAACTCTATGACGCTTGCGAGGCCGAGGCGCGCCATCTTGGCTTAACAATACTGGACACAGAAGCCTCGCATCTGGCGAAACGGTTTTTTGAAAAACGCGGCTGGCACGTCACAGCGCGACAAATGGTGATCCGCAACGGCGTCGGGATCGAAAACTTCCGGATGGAAAAAAGCCTTTAGGCCTGTTTGCTTTGCGCATAAGCGCGCACGGCATCTCCGAAAGCGCCAAACAGGGCCTTAGACGTTGGATCTAGTGCGGCCTGCCATTCTGGGTGCCATTGCACGGACATTGTGAAACCCTTTGCATCTTTGACATAAAGCGCCTCGGGCGTGCCGTCTGGTGCATAGCCATCAATGACAATACGTGGGCCAGCGCGTTTCACGCCCTGCCCGTGCAGCGTGTTTGTCATCGCCTTTGTTGTGCCCAGCACCTTGTGAAACGGACCATCGGGCTCAAATGTCACCTCGTGGCGCAGGGCAAATTTTTCTTCCACGGTGCCGTCTGGCGGCATGCGGTGATTGTCGCGCCCCTCAAGGTCGCGAATTTCGGGGTAAAGCGATCCCCCCATGGCCACATTCACTTCTTGAAACCCGCGGCACACACCAAAAAAGGGCACGCCACGCTCTACGCAGGCCCGCACCAAGGGCAGCGTGATTTCATCGCGGCACCGATCAAAGGCCCCATGCGCCTCGGTTTCTATTTCGTCATATTCGGACGGGTGCACATTGGGTCGCCCGCCAGTGAGCAAAAATCCGTCGCAGACACTCAGGAGTTCCTCAACAGAAACCACATTGGGATTTGCTGGGATCAACAAAGGCACGCAGCCAGACACATGCGACACCGCCTCGACATTCATCTTGCCGGACGTAAAGACGGGATAGTCCCCGTTCAAAAAGTCGCTGTTGCCGATGATTCCAACGATGGGGCGGGTCATGAGGGTCCCTTTCTGTCTCACTCTTTGAGCTGTTAGAACTTAACATAGGCTTGTTCAAAGAGATGAAAAGTCAGAACGCTGCGCAAGTGATATGGAAAAGGCGCACAGGTGTCCCTGCGCGCCTAAAATGCTTACAATTTGGGCCAAGCGGCCTTTAGATTTCGGCGACAAACCCTGCGGCTAAAACGCCCGCCTGCCCTGCATCGGCATCATTGTCTGACGTGTCCCCCGTGACGCCAACAGCGCCGATCACTTTGCCATCGGCATCTTTGACCAAAACACCGCCCTGCACAGGGACAACAGTGCCGCCCAGCGCGGTATTGAGCGAGGTCATGAACTCAGGCCGCGCTTTGGCGATTTCATTAAGCTTATTGCCAGCCATGCCCAGCATAACAGCGCCGTAGGCCTTGCCATGTGCAATCGCATAACGACCGGGGGCCGCATCATTGGCGCGCGCAAAGGCAATCGGGTGACCGCCCGCATCCAAAACGATGACCGACAAAGGCGCATAACCTTGAGTGGTTCCATGCGCAACTGCACCGGCAATCATCTGTTGTGCTGCTTCGAGTGTAATATGGGTCATGATTATCCCTGCGCTTTCAATTCAAGACGGCGTGCGTGCAAAACTGGCTCAGTGTAACCAGATGGCTGAACGCGGCCTTTGAACACCAAGTCGCAAGCGGCTTGAAAGGCAACGCCGTCAAAGCTTGGCGCCATTGGCGTATAAAGCGCGTCACCTTCGTTTTGGCGGTCTACGACGGCGGCCATTTTTTGCATCGCGGCCATGACTTGATCCTCAGACACAACGCCGTGGTGCAACCAGTTGGCCAAAGCCTGAGAAGAAATCCGGCAGGTCGCGCGGTCTTCCATCAGGCCCACATCGTGGATGTCTGGCACTTTGGAACAGCCCACGCCTTGATCAACCCAGCGCACCACATAGCCCAAGATACCTTGAGCGTTGTTTTCAATTTCAGAGGCGATGTCTTCGTCAGACCAATTCACGCCCTGCGCCACTGGAATGGTGATCAAATCACTCAGCGTGCCACGCGCCCCGCCTGCTTTGATCTGATCTTGGATGCCCATCACATCGACCTTATGGTAATGTGTGGCGTGCAAGGTCGCGGCTGTGGGCGATGGCACCCAAGCACAAGTGGCGCCAGATTTAGGGTGACCGATTTTGGCTTTCAGCATGTCTTCCATCAGGTCCGGCATGGCCCACATGCCTTTTCCGATCTGCGCCTTGCCCTTGAGGCCACAGGCCAGCCCGATGTCGACGTTGCGATCCTCGTATGAGGCGATCCAAGGCTCTGATTTCATATCGCCTTTGCGGATCATTGGCCCCGCTTCCATAGAGGTGTGAATTTCATCCCCCGTACGGTCCAAGAACCCAGTGTTGATAAAGGCCACACGAGATTTGGCAGCGCGGATACATTCTTTGAGGTTCACCGAGGTGCGGCGTTCCTCGTCCATGATGCCGAGTTTCACTGTGTTTTGTGGCAGGCCAAGGATGGATTCGACTTTGGTGAAAATCTCATCGGCAAAGGCCACCTCTTCTGGCCCGTGCATTTTCGGTTTCACCACATAGACAGAGCCAGTGGCGGAATTGCGCGCGCCACCCGTTTTGTTCAAATCATGCATCGCGATAAGTGTGGTGAACAGCGCGTCCATCAGGCCTTCACCAACCTCGCGCCCTTCACTATCGGTCACAGCAGGGTTCGTCATCAAATGCCCAACATTGCGCACCAACATCAAAGCGCGGGTTTTCACCGCCAGTTCAGATCCGTCAGGCGCAGTAAAGCTGTCATCGCCATGCAACGCGCGGGTGATGGTCTTGCCACCTTTGGTGACTTCCTCAGTCAAATCGCCTTTCATCAGGCCCAACCAATTGCGATACGCGCCGACTTTTTCTTCTGAATCCACTGCAGCAACTGAATCTTCGCAGTCCATGATGGCCGACATAGCGCTCTCAAGGCGAATGTCGGAAATGCCCGCAGAGTCTTGTCCGCCCACAGGGGTGCTTGGGTCGATCACGATGTCGATCAACAGCCCATTGGCACGCAAGAGCACATGCCCCTCTTTCGAACCCGCCAATTGCTCAGGGTTGGACAGGCCTGTTTCGCCCATCTTGCCATCGACGATCACCATACCGCCTTTGACAGAGACAGACGTCACATCCGCCCAAGAGCCACCCGCCAATGGCGCCACATCATCAAGGTGCGCCTTGGCCCATGCAATCACTCGGGCCCCGCGTTCTGCGTCATAGCCTTTGCCTGTCGCCACATCGCCCAGCGCGTCGGTGCCATAGAGAGCATCATACAAAGAGCCCCAGCGTGCATTCGCCGCGTTCAACGCGTAACGCGCATTGGTAATCGGCACCACCAGCTGTGGACCAGGGATAAGCGCGATCTCAGGATCGGTATCTGCTGTCTCGATCTCAAAATCTGCACCCTCTGGCACGATGTAATTGATCTCGCGCAGGAACGCCTCATAGGCTGCCGCATCGTGGGGCTGACCTTTGCGGGCAATGTGCCAGTCATCGATCTGTGCTTGAATACTTTCGCGCTTTTCCAACAGCGCGCGGTTTTTCGGGCCAAGTTCATTGACGATCTCTGCAAAACCCGCCCATACCGTTTCAGGCGTGACATCAAGACCAACAAGAGCTTCGTCTTCGACAAAGCGCACCAAATCAGTTGCGATATTTAGGCCAGAAATATGTGTGCGTTCGGTCACGGAATCATCCTCTCATTGGGGCTCGGTCTTTTGCGAACCGTAGGCAGGAATGGCGCGCTCGGCAAGGCTGGTAATATTTTTTTACCAAAATAGCCAAAATTTACATCGAGCGCTTATTTATTCACCAATGACGCCTCCCAACGGTCCAGTGCAGCTATTGGCCCAGCACCATTGTGTGCCTTGCAGCTCCCCCACCGGCGTTCTAACGTCCGACCAAACCCGCATTTTAAAGCGAAAGCCCTTATATGACCGACCTCGCCCCCCAGACCATTTTTCTCAAAGATTACGCAGAGCCGCATCATTGGGTTGAGACTGTGCACCTCACTTTCGCATTGTCCCCGCGCGCCACACGGGTGCGGTCAAAGATCGTCTTTACACCGAACGACAAAAACACTGGCGATCTGATCTTAAATGGCGAACAGCTGTCTTTGAAATCCGTCACTGTGAACGGCGCCTATGTCGCCTATGACACCACGGACACGCACCTGACGATCAAACAGGCCGACCTGCCACAAGAGCCGTTCACCTTTGAGGCAGAGGTCGAGATTTCACCCGAAACCAATACTGCACTTGAAGGGCTCTATATGTCCTCTGGCATGTATTGCACCCAATGTGAGGCCGAGGGCTTTCGCAAAATCACCTATTACCCCGACCGCCCTGATGTGATGGCCGTATTCACCGTGCGTGTGGAATCTGAGCTGCCGGTGATGCTGTCAAACGGCAATCCGCAAGCCTCTGGCGATGGTTGGGCCGAATGGCATGACCCTTGGCCTAAACCGGCGTATCTGTTTGCTTTGGTCGCAGGCGAGCTTTTGGCACACGCTGGACAGTTTACCACCATGTCCGGCAAAGACGTTGAATTGAATATCTATGTGCGCAAAGGCGACGAGGACAAATGCGCCTTTGGCATGCAAGCGTTGATCGATTCCATGGTATGGGACGAACGCGTCTACGGGCGTGAGTACGACTTGGACATTTTCAATATCGTCGCCGTGGATGATTTCAACATGGGCGCGATGGAAAACAAGGGTTTGAACATCTTCAACTCTTCTTGTGTTCTGGCATCGCCTGAGACCTCCACCGATGCGACCTTTGAACGTGTCGAGGGCATCATCGCTCATGAATATTTCCACAACTGGACAGGCAATCGCATCACGTGCCGTGATTGGTTCCAGCTGTGCCTCAAAGAGGGCCTGACAGTCTACCGCGATCAGATGTTCTCGGGCGATATGCGCAGCCATGCGGTCAAGCGCATTGAAGAAGTGCTGCTGTTGCGCGCGCGTCAGTTCCGCGAAGACAACGGTCCATTGGCGCATAACGTGCGCCCCGAAAGCTTTGTGGAAATCAACAATTTCTACACCGCGACCGTTTACACCAAAGGCGCAGAAGTCATCGGCATGCTGCGCCGCCTGATCGGGGACGAGGCTTATTACAAAGGCTGCGACCTTTACTTTGAGCGCCACGATGGACAAGCCGTCACCATCGAAGACTGGATCAAAGCCTTTGAAGACACCACTGGGCGCGATCTGTCGCATTTCCAACAGTGGTATTCTCAAGCTGGCACACCGCGCTTGTCGGTTGAGGAAACGTGGGACAATGGCACGCTCACGCTCAGCTTTACGCAATCGACCCCTGCCACACCGGGTCAGGACGTGAAAAAACCCCAAGTGCTGCCCATCATGGTTGGTCTTATTGCGCAAGATGGCACAGAAGTCGTGCCCAACACGATTTTGGAAATGACCGAAAGCAGCCAGAGCTTCACCTTTGAGGGCCTGTCCGAGCGCCCCGTCGCATCGATCTTGCGCGACTTCTCCGCGCCGGTAATTTTGCAACGCGAGATGGACGCCAAAACCCGCGCCTTCCTCTTGGCCAATGACACGGACCCGTTCAACACGTGGGAAATGGGGCGCATGCTGGCGAAAGACACGCTTGTGGCCATGATCGTGGACGGCACAGAGCCTGATCCCGCATATTTGGACGCTCTAAAAACCATGCTGTCAGACACCAGAAAAGATCCTGCATTCCGTGCATTGTGTTTGGCCCTACCATCGCAAGACGACTTGGCGCAAACCCTGACCGATGCCGGTGTCACGCCTGATCCGATGGCCATTTACGAACAGCTCGAAGAGTTGCGTCATATTCTGGCCAGCGCGTTCAAAGACATCTTACCCGCTCTTTACGCCGACAACGACGCCGGTGCCTTCAAACCCGACGCAAACGGGTCAGGCAAACGCGCGTTGCGCATGGCGGTGCTGTCGCTGTTGACGCTTAATGATGGCGGCGCGGCCGCGCGCAATCTGTTTGAAACCGCAGACAACATGACCGAACAAGCCGGTGCTTTGACGGCACTTTTGTCCGCAGGAACAGGCCAAGAAGAATTGGCAAGTTTCTATGCGCAGTGGTTCCATGACCGTTTGGTGATGGACAAGTGGTTCATGATGCAAGTCGCTGTCGCAGCCCCGCTTGAAGCAGCGCATATTGCTGATAAGCTCACGCAGCATGCTGATTTCGAAATGAAGAACCCAAACAGGTTCCGTGCGGTCTTTGGCGCTTTGCAAGCAAACCACGGCGGCTTTCACGCCCCCGATGGCGCGGCGTACAAATTGCTGGCTGATTGGTTGATCAAGCTTGATCCGCTGAACCCACAGACAACCGCCCGCATGTGTGGCGCGTTTGAGACGTGGAAGCGCTATGACGCAGATCGCCAAGCGATGATCCGCACCCAATTGGAGCGCATCTTGGCCACGCCAAACCTCAGCGGTGACACAACAGAAATGGTGTCGCGCATTCTCGCGGCATAAGTTGCCCCTAGAAAAGCGAGACAGTCAAACGAAAGGACCGCCCATGACAGGCGGTCCTTTTTAGTTTCGTCAACGCCTATCAGACTTTGATGGGGATCCGAATTTGACCAGTATAGCCAGCTTTAGGCGAGCCTGACGTCTGCATGGTTTGCAGTTCCATCTGAGCATCATTGTTGTCGCGGAAAATGGAATCGCGACGCATGCTCAGGCGAGACAGGTTATTGGCGCTCTGCGCATACAGATCATCTGCTGAATAGACGTCTTGGCTGTGCTCTTCGGTGAACGCCCATTGCGAAGTCAAAACAGGTTTGGCACCGGACACAGCGGCAAGTGGCGTCTCGAAAACTTCGAAATGCACATGCGGCCAACGCCCTGGGTAACAGCCCGGGAACACGGTGGTGAACGACACTTTGCCATCAGCACCCGCCACGCCAACAGCGCGCAGGTAGTTGTCGTCCATGTCATACATGGAATAGCGCCCAATCGCGTCGCAGTGCCACAGATAGATCGCGTAGCCAGCAAGCGGCGTACAATCCGCACCGGCACTGACCAGTTCGAGGTCCATCTCAAGCGGCACACCTTCGGCCACGGATGTCATACCGCCAAAACTTGTCCGCATGTCAGAGCGGATCACCCCTGCTTGATCGAGCGCATTATACGCCAAACCACCACGCGTGCGCGTGCCATTGGCTGGGAAAGGCCCCGCGGTTTCGGACGGCATCGGCAGACATTCACCCAATGCGAACGCAGGTCCAGCAGCGGCTGTGCCAATCCCAAGCCCCGCCATCAGGCCAAGCATCTTGCGCCGCCCGATCATGCGCGGCAAATCATGGCAAAGCCCAAATCGTGGTCGTCTTGATGTGCGGTGTCTTTTGACATGATTGGTCTCACTATTTGTGTGCGTCGGTCATTACACGTGGCGCTTGGTCGTTTCCGTCGCGCTTTTTTTTTAAATCGGCTCAGATTAAATCGGCCCTGACAGGCGCTCTTCAGACAACAATACATTGGCCTCGACATTCCCTACCCCCGGCAGGGTCATCACGCGCCGCCTGAGCACACGCTCAAAGTCAGATAGATCCTGCGCCACAACGCGCAACCGATAGTCATACAGGCCCAACACGTGCTGCACCGTTTGCACTTCGGGAATTGAGCTAACAGCGCGTTCGAAATCTTCCAAAGACACACGACCTTTGGTGGCCAGCTTGATGCCCAAGAATACAGTCACGCCAAATCCGAGCCGTTCCAAGTTCAAATCCACGCGACGTGGCCCAAACAATCCCGCCTCGCGAAGACGTTTGATCCTGCGCCACGTGGCGGGCTGGCTTAATCCATGATCGCGCCCCAACGCGCCCGCAGATTGGGTGGCATCCACACAAAGTGCGCGCACCAAAGCGCGGTCGATATCGTCAAGCTCCTGCGTCATAGCGGCACCTCTTGGCGTTCTTTGACTTGGGCCACATGCATCAAGGCCTCGATGTCTGAAATATGCGGCAAGGTTACGATATGTTCTCGATAGAGCCGCTGATAATCAGGCATGTCGCGCGCAATCACCAACAGCCGTACATCGACTTGACCCAAGAACGTGCCAATGGAAATCACTTCGGGCACGCCCCGCGCCGCCGCGATGAATTCGTCAAAGGCACGCGGGTTGGTTTTGTCCAAGGTAAAACGCAAGGATACTTCCACGGTGTACCCCATTGCTTGCCAATTGATCTCGTCGCGAATGGCACGGATCACGCCGCCTTCGCGCATTTTTTCGACACGGCGCGCGAATGTCGCCCCTGTCACGCCCGCGCGCGCGGCCAAAATGGCGACGGATTCTTCTGGATCGGCCTGTAGCTGTCGTAGAATCCTACGGTCTGTATCGTCTATTGGCATGAAAATTTCACATTATCTATTTTTCAAGAATGAATTTAACACATTTATCGCAAATCAGTCAAATTTTGAACTCGCACTCAGCGCAATATTCACTATTGTGCCCTTCAGACGAATAAGACGACCATAACCAGAATAAGGAGCGCCAACATGCGCGTTTATTACGATCGCGATTGCGATGTAAATCTCATCAAAGAAGCTAAAGTTGCAATCTTGGGCTACGGCTCACAAGGCCACGCACACGCGTTGAACCTGCGCGACTCTGGCGCGAAAAACGTTGTTGTTGCTCTGCGCGAAGGCTCCCCTTCTGCGAAGAAAGCTGAAGGCGAAGGCCTGAAAGTTATGGGCATTGCTGAAGCGGCTGCTTGGTGTGACGTGATCATGTTCACCATGCCCGATGAGCTTCAGGCTGAGACATACAAAAAATACGTCCACGACAACATTAAACCAGGTGCAGCAATCGCATTTGCTCACGGTTTGAACGTACACTTCGGCTTGATCGAGCCAAAAGAAGGCGTTGACGTGATCATGATGGCGCCAAAAGGCCCAGGTCACACTGTACGCGGCGAATACGTCAAAGGCGGCGGCGTGCCTTGCCTTGTTGCTGTTGACACAAACGCGACTGGCAAAGCTTTGGAAATCGGCCTGTCATACTGTTCCGCAATCGGCGGCGGTCGCTCCGGCATCATCGAGACAAACTTCCGCGAAGAATGTGAAACTGACCTGTTTGGTGAGCAAGCTGTTCTGTGTGGTGGCGTCGTTGACCTCATCCGTTGTGGCTTTGAAACACTCGTTGAAGCGGGCTACGCACCTGAGATGGCATACTTTGAGTGTCTGCACGAAGTGAAACTTATCGTAGACCTGATCTACGAAGGTGGCATCGCGAACATGGACTACTCCATCTCCAACACAGCTGAGTACGGTCAATACGTGACTGGCCCACGCGTGATCCCATACGATCGCACAAAAGCTGAAATGAAACGCGTTCTCGAAGACATCCAATCCGGTAAATTCGTACGTGACTTCATGCTCGAAAACGCTGTTGGCCAGCCAACAATCAAAGCGTCCCGTCGTGCAAACGACGAGCACCTGCTCGAAGAAACAGGCGCGAAACTCCGTGGCATGATGCCTTGGATTTCAGCTGGTAAAATGGTCGACAAAGAGCGCAACTAAGCTTT
>NZ_JBDMZG010000162.1:0-9919 GCF_039769035.1 Pacificibacter sp. | reverse complement strand
TAGCCTTTTGGACCACAGTTTTTCATCACCATGACGCAGGTCTCATCAATGTCCAAAGCGTCATCGTTGATTTTGGCTTTGTAGTCGTCGATGTCTTCAAACACCACGGCGCGGCCTGTGTGTTTCAACAAATGCGGGGAGGCCGCAGAAGGTTTCAACACAGCCCCCTTAGGCGCCAAGTTGCCGCGCAAAACAGCGATGCCGCCTTGTTGCGTCAGCGCTTGTTCCAATGGCAAAATCACGTCTTCGTTGTGGTTTTCGACATCTTTGACCTCGTCCCAGATGGTCTCACCAGAGACAGTCAAACAATCTTTGTTCAACTGACCTCCCTCGCCCAAGCGCTGCAACACCACAGGCAAGCCGCCCGCGTAAAAGAACTCTTCCATCAGGTACTTACCGGATGGCATGAGATTGACAATCGTGGCCACATCGCGACCGCAACGATCCCAATCGTCCAGGGTAAAGTCCACTTCAACACGACCCGCCAGAGCCAGCAAATGCACAACCGCGTTGGTAGAGCCACCGATGGCCCCATTGGCACGCACAGCGTTTTCAAAGGCCGCTTTGGTCATGATGTCGGATGGTTTCAAATCGTCTTTGACCATCTGCACGATGCGACGACCGGACATTTGCGCCATCACACGCCTGCGTGAATCCACCGCTGGAATGGCAGCATTACCAGACAAGGCCATGCCCAAAGCTTCGGCCATGGACGCCATCGTGGATGCGGTGCCCATGGTGTTACAGGTGCCTGTAGAGCGCGACATGCCCGCTTCTGCGTCCAAGAATTCATCTTGCGTCATCTCGCCCGCTTTCACGGCTTCGGAGAATTTCCACAAGTGCGTACCAGAGCCAACAACTTCGTTTTTGTAACGACCGTTCAGCATCGGTCCGCCAGTGACAACGATAGACGGAATGTCACAGCTCGCGGCCGCCATCATCAAAGACGGCGTAGTTTTATCACAGCCGACCAAAAGCACAGCACCGTCAATAGGTTGTCCGCGAATGGTTTCCTCGATCGAAAGCGCCGCCAAGTTGCGGAACATCATCGCTGTGGGGCGAAAGGTGTTCTCAGAGGCTGAAAACACCGGAACTTCCACAGGAAAACCACCAGCTTCCCAAATACCCGCTTTGACCTTTTCAGCCAGTTCTTTCAAATGGCTGCCGTTGCACGGTGTCAATTCAGACCATGTGTTCAGGATGCCTATGATCGGACGACCATCAAAAAGATCATGCGGATAGCCTTGATTTTTCATCCAGCCACGATGGTAAATCGTGTCACGCGAATTGCCACCGTACCAAGATTGTGAGCGAAGTTTGCGGGGCCAAGGGGCTGGAGTGAATGTCATTTGGGACCTTACAGGGTTTTAACAGTTACAGTGCCAGCTTGAGCCGGTTTTTGGATCAATGGATTGCGCAAAGCGAGACCAAACCCAGGAGCTTCGATTTCATACACATCACCATGTTGCGGCGAAATTCCATCAGCGAAAGACAATGTCGCAGTGCCAAAGAAATGTACATGCAATTCACCGGGTTGGCGGAAAATATCATACTTAAAGTGATGGTGTTCGAGGTTCGCAAGCGTATGGGACATGTTGTCTTCACCCGACAAGAATGGCTTTTCCCAAATCACTTCTCCATCGCGCAAAATACGAGACATGCCTTGCACATCGGCAGGCAGATCGCCGACCAAAAGCTCAGGTCCAAACGAGGCAGGACGCAGTTTAGAGTGCGCGAGCCACAAGTAGTTGCCGCGTTCCGTGATATGGTCAGAGAACTCATTGGATAGCGCAAAACCAACGCGGAACGGTGTGCCGTCAGACGCGATCACGTAAATACCCGCAACTTCTGGTTCTTCTCCCGCATCCTCAGCAAAACTTGGCGATACAAGTGGCGCGCCTGCTGCAACTGCTTGAGTGCCGTTGCCTTTGTAAAACCATTCAGGCTGCGCCCCCACCACGTTGTCACCTGGTTTTCCGTTCTCAAGTCCCATTTGGAACATTTTCATAGAGTCGGTCACCGGTGCATCAGTGTCAGCTTTGGCATGCATGGAATTGCGCGTGGAGGCGGATCCCAAATGTGTCAAACCTGTACCAGTCAGATGGCAATGCGCCGCATCTTCATGGTGGATAGGCAGCATGAAACGTCCCTCTGCGTAGGCCACTTCCAAGTCGATCGCATCGCCCAAACCGTGCGCGCGGATCACATCGCTGAGTGATTTGCCTTCTTCGGCCGCTTCCATTGCGAGGTTATAAGTCGATGTGGCATCTTTGACCGCGTAGGCTTCAGACCCTTCGCGCACGACAACACATACACTACCATCAGCGTTTTTGATTTGTGAAAGTAACATTGTGCTTATCCTTGCTTTTGCTTGTTGTAGACATCAAAGAACACGGCTGCGAGAAGCACCAAACCTTTGATAACTTGTTGATAATCAATACCGATACCCAGAATGGACATGCCGTTGTTCATCACACCCATGATAAACGCGCCGACCACAGCACCGATGATTTTGCCAGAGCCGCCAGACATGGACGCGCCGCCAATAAACACCGCCGCGATCACGTCGAGTTCAAGGGCAAAGCCCGCTTTTGGGGTTGCTGAGTTCAAGCGTGCCGCGAAGATAAGCCCAGCCAATGCAGCCAAGACGCCCATGTTCACGAAAGCCATAAAGTTCAGACGCTCGGTTTTAATACCGGACAGTTTCGCCGCTTTCTCGTTGCCACCAAGGGCATAGACGCGACGACCAATCACAGTGCGCTCAGTGATAAAGGCATAGATGCCGATCAAGATTGCCATTGTGACCAAAACATTAGGCACGCCGCGGAATGTCGCGAGTTTGAACATCAAGAAGACCAATGCCCCCGCGACGATCAAGTTACGGGCCCAGAACAGGCTCATGGGCTCGGAAACGATGCCATATTCTGCGTCACGGCTGCGTTTTTTCAGGCCCATAAGGACAACAGAGATTGCTGCAATCAGGCCAAGAACGAAACACAAAACGTTGAATTTGCGCGCGCCAACAAGTTCAGCCAAGGCAGCGCCCCATGCAGCGGGAAATACGTCAGGCACGAAGCCCGTGGACAACACTTGGAATTCTTTCGGGAATGGACCGATAGATTGGCCCTCCAACAGCCACAATGACAGGCCGCGGAATACCAACATGCCTGCGAGTGTCACAATGAATGGCGGGATGCGCCAGAAGGCGACGAAATAGCCCTGTGCGCCGCCGATAATGCCGCCTGCAATCAAACAGACCAAAATCACCAAAGGCACTGGCAGCCCTGCGCTGACGATCATAACCGCCGCCAAAGCGCCGATAAAGCCCATCACCGAACCAACCGAAAGGTCGATATGTCCGGCGACGATGACGATCAACATGCCCAAAGCCATGATAATGATGTAGCTGTTTTGCAGCAGAAGGTTGGTGATATTCACCGGACGCAGCAGAATGCCGCCTGTCGCGATTTGAAAGAACGCCATGATCGCGATCAACGCGAACAGCAGACCAAAATCACGCATGTGCGCTTTGAGATGCGACTTGATACTTGGGGTTGTCTTTTCCATTTGGCCTGTCCTTATTCCGTGACGATGAGCGACATGATGCGCTCTTGGCTGGCGTCTTTTGCGGCCAATTCACCGACAAATGCGCCTTCATTCATAACGTAGATGCGATCACACATGCCCAAGAGCTCAGGCATTTCAGATGAGATCATCACGACCCCTTTGCCCTGCTCTGATAGTTCGTTGATGATCGCGTAAATTTCATATTTGGCACCGACGTCGATGCCGCGTGTGGGCTCATCCAAGATCAGCACCTCAGGGCTGGTGTTAAGCCACTTGGCCAAAACCACCTTTTGCTGATTGCCGCCAGACAGATTGCCCACCTGTTGGAACACGCTCGGCGTGCGGGTCTTGAGCGCTTTGCGGAAGTGTTCAGCAACTTCCGTTTCAGCATTGGCATTCAAAACGCCGGCTTTAGACACGCCTTCGAGATGCGCCAAAGTGGTGTTGAACTGGATGCTTTCTTCCAAAATAAGACCCAAAGATTTGCGATCTTCGGTCACGTAAGCCAGCCCTGCCTCAATCGCGCGGTCGACCCGCGATACGTCAGCAGCGGTACCGTGCAGCTTGACCTTACCAGAGATTTTGCGGCCGTAAGACCGCCCGAAAATCGACATCGCCAACTCAGTACGACCAGATCCCATGACGCCCGCGATGCCGACAACTTCGCCTGCACGCACGTTAAAGGAAATGTCTTTGATCACTTGGCGGTCAGCGTGCTCAGGATGCCAAACGTTCCAGCCTTCGACCTCCATCAACATCTCACCTGCGCGGTGTTCGCGTGCTGGATAGCGGTCGGACATATCGCGGCCCACCATGTCGCGCACGATGGTATCTTCGGAAATGCCATCTTTGGCGTCCAAGGTGGACACTGACATACCATCGCGAATTACTGTAACAGTATCAGATACATATCCAACTTCATTCAACTTGTGCGAGATGATGATCGAGGTCACACCTTGGGACTTCAACTCCAACATCAGCTCAAGCAATTTCTTGGAATCGTTCTCTTGCAAGGCCGCCGTAGGCTCGTCCAAGATCAGCAGTTTCACGTCCTTGGACAGCGCTTTTGCGATCTCGACCAATTGCTGTTTGCCGACGCCAAGACTGTCGATGCGCGTGGTTGGTGCCTCAGACAGGCCGACTTTGGCCAGCAATTTTTCAGTACGTTGATTGGCTTCATGCCAGTTGATCACGCCCTTGTGGGCTGTTTCATTGCCCAAAAAGATATTTTCAGCGATGGACAAGTCCGGCACCAAAGCAAGCTCTTGGTGAATAATAATAATGCCGCGATCTTCGGAATCGCGAATGCTTTTGAATTCTGCAAGCGCACCTTCGTAATGGATTTCGCCATCATAGGTGCCCGCGGGGTAAACCCCTGACAGGACTTTCATCAACGTCGATTTGCCAGCACCATTCTCGCCGCAAATCGCGTGGATTTCGCCTTCAGCCACCGACAAGTTCACCTGATCCAACGCTTTCACGCCTGGGAACTCTTTGGTGATGTTGCGCATTTCTAGTAGTGTGCTCATCGTTTGCCCTCTCAAAGATGCTTAGACACGCCAAGCTCTTTGCCCCTTTCGCCTGCACTCGCATTGAGACAAGCACCGCCCGACACCTTAAGATATCGGGCGGATTTCAGACTTTAAATCAAGTAATTACTTAACTTGGTCCATTGTGTAGTAACCGGAACCGATCACGATCTCTTCCCAGTTGCTTGCGTCAACTGACACAGGCTCAAGCAGGTAAGATGGCACAACTTTTACGCCGTTGTCGTAAGTTGTTGTATCGTTGATTTCTGGCTCTGTACCGCCAAGAACAGCGTCAACCATGCCCACAGTCACTTTTGCAAGCTCACGTGTGTCTTTGAAGACAGTGGAGTACTGCTCGCCAGCGATGATGGACTTGATGGACTGGATTTCAGCGTCTTGACCAGAAACGATTGGCATTTTCAGATCGCCAGAACCGTAGCCAACACCTTTGAGGGATGACAAGATACCGATGGACAGACCATCGTATGGCGCGAGAACGCCCTGTACGTCTTTGTCAGTGTAGTTGGCAGACAGGATGTTATCCATACGTGCCTGCGCAACCGCACCGTCCCAACGCAATGTGCCGACTTTATCCATGCCCATTTGACCGGATTGGATCACAATGGTGCCCGCGTCGATGAGTGGCTGAAGAACAGACATCGCGCCATCGTAGAAGAAGTAAGCGTTGTTGTCGTCAGGTGAACCACCGAACAATTCAACATTGTATGGACCTGAACCGAAGCGTTCGCCAAGGCCAGAAACCAATGAAGACGCTTGCTGAACGCCAACTTTGAAGTTGTCGAATGTCGCATAGTAGTCAACGTCGCCAGAGTCTTTGATCAAGCGGTCGTATGCGATCACTTTCACGCCAGCAGCCGCCGCATTTTCCAAAGCATTGGACAATGTTGTGCCATCAATCGCAGCAATCACAAGCACGTCCACACCTTTGGTGACCATGTTTTCGATTTGTGCGAGTTGGTTAGGAATGTCGTCTTCTGCGTACTGAAGGTCAGCAGAGTAACCAGCTTTTTCAAGCTCTTTGACCATGTTGTCGCCGTCAGCGATCCAACGTGCAGATGATTTTGTTGGCATAGCGATGCCGACAAGGCCGTCAGCAAAAGAAGCTGTCGCGCTTACGGTCAAGCTGAGTGCAGAAACGGCCGCAGCAAGGGCCAGTGTTTTTGTCAATTTCATGTGTCATCCTCCCAGATGCGATGCATGTATCACCACGATAAGCGTCAACGTGTGACGCGAACGCTTTTTGCGTCGTGCTCTATTCAAACCTCATTGATACATGACCGTCAAATTATCTTTCATAATGCTTTTATATCACTTATGGTATATTAATGTGATGGTTTCGCGCGCACATTTGCTCATCCGTTAAGTAAAGGACACGCCAATATGGAAAAGCTGCTCGCAAAGGGTTTGAAGATTAGCCACCTTCGGTTGGCCGATGCTTTGGCGCGTGAAGCGCAGTTGTCTGGCGCTGCGATTTCAATGGGCATAGCGCAACCTGCGGCATCGCGATTGGCCTCTGAAGCTGAACGCATAATTGGTGCCCCACTCTATACACGCGCGGGCCGAGGCATTGAGTTGACGTCAGAAGGTTTGGCCTTGGCGCGGCGCGCGACGCGCATTCTGCGCGAGATTCAAGATGCGGGACGTGAAATCAGCGAAATCAAATCTGGATTGACTGGCACTGTATCCATCGGCTCAGTCACCGGCCCTGCCATTGAACATGTATTGCCAGCGATCCGCCAAGCCCGCATTTCCTTGCCCAATGTGCAAATCGAGATTGAAGTGGGCACCTCGGACACCCTTGGGCCAATGCTTTTGGATGGTCACATTGACTTTTCACTGGCGCGGCTGCCCTCTGGCGCAGATCCTGCGTCATTTGGTATGACGAATGTCGGTAAAGAACCGTTGAGCTTGGTCGCGCGACATGCCCATCCAGTGTTTCACCGTCCTGAGTACGACCCGAACACGGCCGTGGCGATGGCTGATCTTTTGGACTACGACTGGGTCATGCCAAGCGCAGGTGCTATTTTGCGCAACACTGTGACGCAAGCTTTGGCGCGCGCGGGCTACCCTGCCCCAGAGCGCGTGCTCAGCACATCGTCCTTTTTGCTGGTCTTGGCCACCATTTCGCAAACAAATGCCGTTGCGCCAATCGCCACCTCGGTGGCCCAAGCGTTTACAACACAAGCAAGAGATGGGGCTGACCAGTCTGACGCCTCTGGGCTGATTCAAGTTATCAAGACAGACATCGATCTTGAGGTCGAAGATTATGGGCTCATGACGCGCGCAGGCAGTGTTTTGACGCCTGCCGCGCAATCTGTTTTGCGAGTTCTATGTGACGGCATGGGTATCTCGACGCCGCGACTGTGACGTCGAGATCATCCCACAAGAACACATTTATCCGTAGGCTTTGGTTGGCAGTGATTGATAGCGCGCGCCGAGTTCCGGCAACTGCCCACCTTGGTTGATAAATTCAGCCGCTGCCCGCATGAGGGGCCCCACGCCTTTCGGATCATCTTCAACAATGTCTTCAAGCGTGTAGTATTTTGCAGATCCGTCGCGGAAGCGTCCTTGGAATGTCCCAAGACCGGCGACCCAAACCATCTGACCAAAACCGCGACCATCAACGGCACGCGTAGGATCCATCATCCGTTCGACCAATTCGACAAAGGCGGCTTGGCCAGCAGCGCCAACTTTGTCATTCGGTGTCAGACCAATGCGCTGTGCGATCATCATCGATAAAGCAAACATCGCAGAGGCAGAGGTTTCCTCATAGTTGCCAGCCAGATCAGGTTGATCGATTACCTGCAGCCACAGCTTACCGGGCGTTTGAAGGTCAACAAGTCGATCCAGCAATTCACGGGTGGGTGCAAGAATGCCCGCGGCGTCAGCGCGTTCAAGCCCAACCATTTCACAAGCATCAGTCAACGCCATAGCCATCCAACCGATTGCGCGCCCCCAATGAGCTTCGTTTTGGCCCGTTACAGGATCAGCCCAATCTTGCGCGCGCGCCTCGTCATAGGCATGGGCATACAGGCCGGTTTTTTCGACCCGTGTCAGATCAATCGCGCGGGACAACTGCTGTAAGGCATCGTCAACCAATGCATCGTCTTCAATGGCAAGCCCGTACTGGATTTGAAACGTGATCCCCATGTTCAGACCGTCCAACCACACCTGCCAAGGGTATCGCTTTTTGTGCCAGTAGTTGCCGCCTTTGGTGCGCGGGTGGTCTTTGAGTTGCGCTGCCAAAGTGTCGACTGCAACCTTAAAACGCGGTTCACCGGTGATCTGATACAGATCCAAAGTCGCACGACCAGGTTGGATATTGTCGATGTTAAAATCAGTGAGCTGATAGTCCTTGATGCACCCCTCAGGCGAGACTTGCATGTTTGCCATACGCACACAGTGGGTCAAAAAACCTTCGACACCTGTGGCTTTGTACAACGAGACAAGCCCTTGATAAACAAACCCATCTTCATAACACCAAGCCCCACCTTTGTAGGCGCGGTGTTCAGAGGTATAGACGTCAAAATAATGAAGAAGCATATTAAACCTTTCTATACGCCTGAAGAGGCGGACGACGATATTTCGGCAAGTTGAAGGGATCCGTTGACGCGGACTTCGGCAAATTTGGACCAGATTCCAACGTGGCGTAGCTCAGGGATGTTGTCCGCCATGAGCGGCGCCTCAGCGACGGCATCTGGATCAAAGCTCACAACGACATTTTCAATGGAAACGCCCTCAATCGGGCGTTCGGACAGACCTAAAACAGCCGCGCAGGCCAACCGCACATTACGGATTTCGCAATCGCGCAACGTGATGGAATGAACATGTGGCGTCAGGTCTGTCACCGGCGCGGGCGTGCGGTTTTGCACGGCATCGGATCGGCCATCCCAGTCGCAATAATAATAACCGTTTGCAGACAAAGCCGTGTCGACTTTATCCATGGTCGAGCGCTCGCAGGTGATCCGCGCCACCTCGCCACCACGACCGCGGCGGGTTTTGATCCGCAAGCCACGATCGGTCCCGACAAATTCACAATCTGAGATACTGACATCTGTGATCGAGCCCGACATTTCAGACCCCATCACCACGGCCCCGTGGCCTCTTTCCATACGGCAATTGCGGATGGTCAAATGCGAAGTGGGCGCCAAGTGATCGCCATTGCCAGTGTCAGACCGCTTGCCAGACTTGACCGCAATACAATCGTCACCGACCGAGAAATAGATGCCCTCAAGGCGCGCATAACGACACATTTCGGGATCAAGCCCGTCTGTGTTGGGGCTATCAGACGGGTTCCAAATGGTCAGCCCTGCAAACACCGCGTCGTCACACAACACGGGATACACGGTCCAAGAAGGGCTGTTGCGCACGGTGATACCCGCCAAGGTCAAGCCATCACAGCGCAACGCATAAATCGTACGTGGACGGCGCGCGCCCTCGCGCGTTTCTTTGGGCCACGTCCACCAGTCCCCCTCGGCCCCGCCACCATCCAAGGTGCCAAGACCCGCGATGGACAGACCAGTACAGTCGATAGCCGTGATCAAAGATTTATACATAGCGGCTGGTAGCCCTTCCCATGAGCCGAGCATGCGTCCATGGGCGTCATGGGAAGGCAGCTGACCATAATGGGAGGAGCGATCAGCTGAGCCGAACAACACAGCACCTTTACTCAGGTGAAGTGTCATATTTGGTTTTAGAAGAACGGGGCCCGTCACATAGCGCCCTGCTGGAATTCGAAGTGTTCCGCCTTTTGGAGTCGCAGCGACACCGGCGTTGATCGCATCTGCATTGTTGGCGGCGTC
>NZ_JBDMZG010000024.1:0-9604 GCF_039769035.1 Pacificibacter sp. | reverse complement strand
TTTCCATCGGTCCGGCCGAGATGCGTGCCATCATCGGACCGAACGGGGCGGGGAAAACCACCTTTATGGACATCGTCACAGGCAAGACAAAACCCGACGAGGGCAGTGTTTTGTGGGGCGACTTGTCGCGCAATTTGATCGGCATGAACGAGGCGAAAATTGCCCGTGCGGGCATCGGGCGCAAATTCCAACGTCCGACGGTGTTCGAAGATCAATCCGTGTTCGACAACTTGATGATCGCGGTGCGCAATGATCGCTCACCGATCGCTGTGTTGTTCTTTCGGCCCAAGGCTGAAGACATCGACAAGGTGCACGAATTGGCCGCCACCATTGGTTTGACGGATGAGCTGGCGCGCAAATCTGGCGAGCTGTCGCATGGGCAAAAGCAGTGGCTCGAAATCGGCATGCTCTTGGCGCAAGACCCGAAACTTTTGCTGGTCGATGAGCCTGCTGCAGGCATGACCTTGGGCGAGCGCGAACACACCACGGATATCTTGAAAGAGGCCGCGAAAACGCGGGCTGTGGTGGTGATCGAGCACGATATGGAGTTCATCCGCCGTTTGGATTGCAAAGTGACCGTGCTGCACGAAGGGTCCGTTTTGGCCGAAGGCTCGCTGGATCACTGTACGAAAAACCAAGACGTCATCGACGTCTACTTGGGGAGATAACCGATGCTCGATGTATCTAATCTGTCGCTGCACTACGGTGGCTCGCAAATTTTGCATGACGTGGCCATCACGGCCGAAGCTGGCAAGGTGACTTGTGTCATGGGCACCAATGGGGTTGGCAAAACCTCGCTTTTGAAAGCCATCTGCGGTGCGCATCCGCGCTCAAGCGGTACGATGATGCTGGACGGCGAAGACGTGGGGCGCGCGAACTCTGACGTTTTGGCGAAAAAGGGCGTGGGCGTTGTACCGCAAGGGCGGATGATCTTCCCGCTGTTGACGGTGAAGGAAAACTTGGAAACGGGCTTTGCCTGTCTGCCGAAATCCGAACGTCACATTCCTGATGAAGTGTTCGAATTGTTCCCGATCCTCAAAGACTTTTTGCACCGTCGTGGGGGCGATTTGTCGGGCGGACAACAGCAACAATTGGCCATCGCGCGGGCGTTGATCATCAAACCGAAACTCTTGCTTTTGGACGAGCCGACCGAGGGCATTCAGCCCAATATCATCCAACAAATCGGCCGCGTGATTGCATTGCTGCGCGACCGTGGGGATATGGCGATTGTGTTGGTCGAACAGTACTTTGAATTCGCTTATGACTTGGCCGATCAACTGGTGTTTATGGAACGTGGTCGCGTGACCTCGACCCATGACAAGGCGGACATCACCAAGGAAGAAGCGGCCAAGGTGTTCCGCATCGCATAGCGATCTTGCGTGTTTCTGTTGGTTGCTCTATATGTCGTAACCTACGGAAATATAACGGTTTTATGAAATATTTTTCATAATCCATTTGCGAGGTCGCCAGTCATGGGGCACACAGATACAATTCTTGCGCCCGTGATTTGCGACACGGCTAAGGCGGCTGCCAGCCAAGTGGCGCAGCGCGTCATCGATTAAATCCAAGCCAATCCCGCGTCTGTGTTGGGGCTGGCAACAGGCGGCACGATGGAGCCTGTCTATGCAAAATTGCGCGCCGCACATGCGCAAGGATTGTCTTTTGCCCAAGTGCGCAGCTTCAATTTGGACGAATACTTGGGCTTGCCGCGCACTCACCCGCAAACCTATCGCTCCACCATGGGGCGGCTGCTGTGGTACCATGGCTGGACCTTTGAAGGGCGTCACAATTTCGCGAAAGCCTTCTGGGCGCGGGGCAATTCTTGGGCCACCATCGCCATCCCTGAGCTGATGTCGATCGTGCCGGATCTGCCAGCCGCCGAGAAGCGCATCTTGGGCGCTGTGTTCCAATCGCAGGTCAAAACGCTGACCGATTTGCAATGCGAGGACGGGTTCTTCCGCACGCTGTTGAATGACGACGCGGCTCAGATCGAAAGTTCCGCCACCGCAGGCATCGCTTATGGTATCTCGCGCGGGATTGAGCTGGGGTTGATCGATGACAGCTACCGCGCTGTGGCGGATCGCGCCTTTGACGCTGTGGTGCGCTGCATCGATGACGACGGCATTGTCACCCATTGTTCTGACGGCACGCCCATGGGGCACACGCTGCAATTCTACAAAGACATCCCCGACATTCCCGCCCCATACGGGCAGGCGTTGACGATGTTGATGCTGGTCGAAGCCATGACGCGCCAAACCGACAAGGCCGAATTGGCTGATGTCCCTGCTTAAGTAGTCAACGGTCTTGGCCTTAGGGCCAAGGCCGATGAATGCGCATATTGTAAAGGCTATGATGCGCCCGCGTGATGTGGGACACATAGACAAGATTCGAGCCATCCGTTTTGCGGTGCTATTCGTCCCTAAGTTGCGGTGCGCTCCGTTGCATCGGAGGATGCCCCGATACATTGTACATTTTATATTGCATCAAATATAGCCGTTGCAAAGTTATCGAGCCTTTCGAGCACACCAAATTTGATGTGTCCCATCGTATGTCTGGGTGCGGCAACAACTAAGTGTACAATCAAAATTGAGAAAATTAGTACGCGAGAAGTGATCTGAGGTGGCCGAATTGTTGCGTTTTTTGTTGCCACTAAGATAGCAACAAAAAAACTATAGAAATGAAAACTGAGCCATCTTCCCCAGTCAATTCCCAAAAAATATAATGCAACAAACGGAGCCCCAGTGAAGATGAAAAGAGTAAAAATGTGTCGCCGCTCCGGCGTTTTCCAAAGCAGTACTAAAATTGGGACAAAACATAAAATAGTCACGGCGATTTGATTGGTGGTAGCCTGCCAAATATTTATGTTGCGAAAACTGGTTTTAATGTCTCGATCAAGTGCAGAAACCGCCCCAGAGCAAATTTCCTCACTGAGATTGTATGACAATAGCACTTCACATACTTGATCTGCGCTTACGGCTTTTTTAAAGCTAAAGGCAAAAATAAAAGCAGAAAGCGACAAAAATGCGATTGCAGTACTATGAGAATGAAGGTGTTTTGGAGATAGGAAATTCTTTCCAAAACCATAATTTACATAAAGAATTAGGGGAAAAAAGCATAGCAGCGCTTCATGGCTGAATACCGCGAATGCATACAGAACTACAAAAACCCAAATTAACCACTTTGAGCGACGCTCAATTGCAATCAATTGCAGGAAAATCGCAAAAAATATAATTAATTCTTTCCTGACACTGCCTTGAGGGTCTGCGAACCAAAAGGCGGGAAAAAGCGCTGGCGCGGTTGTGAAAGCAAAAAACAACCATGCGGGTAACCACGAACGAAGCTGATACAACGAACAAAAAAGTGCTATCAGCAAAATGCTTTGTATTGCGACTAAAATTTTTAACGGCGATTCGCCTGTGATGTCGGATAAGAAAAGGAGTAAATCGCCGCTTAAAAAGCGACGGGTGGGCCCAGCGTTTGAATTTATCAGCCAGTCACCTTGTTTCCAACTATTACCACCTAGATAAAAATCACTGGATATGAGCAATAGCAAATATGCGCACACAAAAAAAAGTGGAAAACCGAACAGTGCAAAATTACTCAGTTTGTGAGCCGATTTAGGAGGGGTCATAGTTTTAGCTTCTTGAAAATGCTTTCTGGGATGTTTCGGATTATCATCATGATGACATACCACACTCGGCGACGGTAGATCGTATTTTTGCCTTGCGTCATTGCTTGATAAATCGCGTCTGCTAACTCGTCTGGCTCCGCCGTTAACTTTGCTGGCAAATCCATGCCCTCTGTCATTTTGGTCGCGACAAAACCAGGCAGCACGGTCATGACGTGCACGCCTTTTTTCGCTAAACGATTGCGCAAACCGGAGAGAAAAGCGGTGAAACCTGCTTTTGCAGAGCCATAGACATAATTGGTTGCTCTCCCGCGGTCTCCCGCGACCGAACTAATTCCAACAATGCAGCCAGAGCCGCGCTGCTCAAATTTATTGGCGAGCACGGCCAATATGCTTGCTGGTCCTTCGAAATTGCTTCGCATAACGCGCGCAGCCGCTGAGATATCTTGTTCGCTCTCGTCTTGCGCGCCCATGAAGCCGACAGCGCAGACCGCGACTGTGGGGAGCTGGGGCAAATTATCGACGAAAGTCTCGTGGGACTGAATTTCAAGCGCATCAAATTCATGCAATGAAACAGACACTTGATGGCGTAATTCTATGTCGTTGCTGTCAACCGACAAGTCGTTCGCGTTGCGCGCGGCAAGTTGAATATCATAGCCAGCTTTGGCAAATCGATGCGCGGAAGCCATCGCAATATCGCTTCGAGCCCCTAAAATCAGTACGGTATTTTTTGTCAAAATTTCAACCTTTCTGACTGAGAGGACATAAACGCCTCTCCACTTGAATTGCCTTGTCGATACTGCTCGTATTCTTGCGCACGAGGGTCCGATTGATGGAAAACGTCTCGAGACATTCGACTGTCCTTTGCAAGGTAAAAGCGCCCACCATGCTTAATCGTAATGTTATCCAATCTCTTCATCAGAGCTAACGTTCTTTTGTTGACCGGAAAATCAAGCGCCAGAGTATAGCCTTCCATCGGGAAGGAGAAGTTGCTGGATTGTTTGCCAAAACGTTTCAAGACTGCCAAAAACGAGCCTGCTCCAGCATTTGAGATTTCCGTTAGAAGTTCGCTCATACCTTGCTCGGCATGATCAATTGGAAGAACGCATTGGAACTGTGCAAAGCCGCGACGTCCATAAATTTTGTTCCACCCCAAGATGGCATCTAGCGGATAAAAATAGCTATCCCAGTCAACGACCTGCCGTTCAGGGCCCTGTTTGCCACGCCAATAGTAGAGTGCATTGAACATACGAACGCTATAGGTGTTCAGTGCCCAGCTCGGAAAGTTGATGGGAATATTTCGCTTTGATTTACGCGCGATCGACAGCGGAGATTTTCGATACTTGGACGGTACATCAGCGACTTTTGCGTGCTCACCCAACATGATCAGTGAGCGACCCAATGCAGATCCCTGCTGCAAACAATCAATCCAAGCCACAGAGTAGGTTGCGTCATTTGACTGCTCAAAAATCTGAATGGCATGCGCGATATTGTCAGCAACGATTGTGTGCTGCGCGATCCAAGCGGACGACACTTGGCGCAAGCGCACCGCCGCGCGAATGATCACACCCGTCAGGCCCATCCCGCCAATTGTCCAATCAAAGAGCTCTGTATTCTCAGTTCTTGAGCAACGCTGAACTGAGCCATCCGCGACCATAACATCGATCCAGTCAACATAGCTCGCGAAGCTCCCATCCTTATGATGGTTTTTCCCATGTACATCGACCGCAATCATGCCGCCCAGCGTGACAAACTTCGTACCGGGGGTTACGGACGGGAACCAGCCGCGCTCTAAAAATGCGTCAATCACATCTGCAAGCAAGACCCCAGCTTCCGCAACCAGTTGTCCGCTTTGGTCATCAAAAGCCAAGATGCGATTGAAGTGCTTCATATGAATAGTATTGGTGGCACTGACAGCGCTATCGCCATACGAGCGTCCATTGCCACGTGCAATTGCATTGCCGGTCTGAACCCGCTTAGAGATGTCTTCAATGCTGCGCGGTGCCGTCATTTCGGCGTCAATGATTGGATATCGTCCCCACCCTGAAAGCTTCATATCGCCTGCGCCAATTTTGAATCCGTGAAGACATAGCGCCGGTCTAAGTGGTATTTGACAAAGTACCCTATGCTCAGACCAAGAATGGCCCCGAGTTCGCGCATCGTATCTGTCTTCCAGATGAACCAAAATGCAGTTTCAGTGCTCCAAAAGATTGCGGTCGTGACGATGCCCATCAAGGTATAAAGCGAGAACTTTTTACTGTGCTTTGCCACGCCTGCGCTCATATCTTCAAAGATCCAACGTTTGTCCAAAATGTACTTCACAACCAGCCCCATTGCCGTGCCTGCAGCCAAAGCCAAGGCGAAAACGCCGTTGCTGTCAGCAAACCAAAGGACCAACCGCTGAACGATTAGGTTAACGAAGGTGGCCAGAATAGCAAAAACCACATAGCGAAAAATTAGGGTTTGTAACCTCACAGAAACGCTCCCGAAGCGAGTAAGGCAAGGATTGCCATAAAGCAGATTTGGCTGGTTCTATCTGTCGCAGCAAAGACAACGGGGTCATCATGCATTAAGCCGCGGTGTGTCATGAGCACCATTCGCGTCAACCAATATATCAGCACACCACAAATACCCCAAAGCAATTGAGGCGTCTGATACAGCTCGCGCACATCTGGCGAGCTAATATAAAGCGCCATCACCAAGACCGAAATGTAGCCCGCAGTTAAACTGATCATCGAGATGATTGGTAAATCTTGCGCATTATAGCCGCGTCCTGAGGTCGACATTTCATTGCGCTGCACCAAGTCGACGAGCTCTGTTTGCCGCTTGACGGCGCCAAGAGAGAGGAAGAAGAAAAACGAGAAGGCAAGCAGCCAGACAGATAGTTCTGTATATGTCGCGGCCCCCCCCGCAACAATGCGCATGGTGTAAAGCCCTGAAAGAACACAAATATCAATGATAACCTTGCGCTTTAATACAAGCGAATACGCCAAGGTAAGCGCGTAATATGCGCCAATTGCCAATAAGAACATCCAACCTAAGATTGCCGCAATCGCAATGCCCGCCCAAAGCAATCCAAAGGCCATCAAGCTGCCCTGCGCAATGGGCACAGCGCCTGATGCAAATGGACGAAAACGCTTTCGTGGATGAGCGCGGTCTGCCTTCAAATCGAGCAGATCATTTAGGACATAAACACTCGAGGCAATAAGACAAAAGGCTACGAAAGCCCCAAGACTGCTGATCAAAGAGATGCCATCGAGCTTGTGTGCCGCCAAAATGGGAAGAAAGATCAGAATATTTTTGAGCCACTGATGCGGGCGCAACGCTTTTGCATAGGGCCGCCAAGATTGGGTCACCGTTTTCATATGTTCAATCGGTTTGCCCAAGGCGTCTGCCTGTTTGCATACGGCCTCGGTGGCATTCACAGTCACAATCTTTCCAGCGACCTGCCAGATGGGTAAATCCGCAGAAGCGTCGCCCATGTAACAAAAATTCCCGGCCCCAAAGTGGTTAACAAGAAACTCTGCTTTTGCAGGCCCTTTCAGATTGTTGGTGTCGTCAGAGCCATGCACCTCATCAAAAATCTTTAGATGATCTGCAATTTTGTCTGCCAGTAACTGGTGCGTCGCGGTGACCAATGCGACATGGCCCCCTTTTGCACGAAAGTCTTCAATGTATTTGATGACTGCATCGTCAAAGGGCAGGGATGCAATGTCTATGTCCGAGGCCTCGACCAAGTGCGATTTCAACGCAACTTTGCCAGCCATTAATTTCGCAGCTGCGACGAATGGGGTCTGCGCGTGTCTCGCACAGGCGCTCCAAAAACTTTCATGCAACATGTCAGACTTAAGGAGTGTTCCGTCGAGGTCGACCACTAAGTTCATAGTAATTTTTTCCATAAGCCTGTTCACCCACTGCGAACCAATAAGTAAACGATATCGCCGAATAAGAAATAGCTTAACACAAAATTTAAAAAATCAGATCGATCACAACCTGTCTCTTATTTTCTTTGATTTTCAAGGTAGCGCAATGTGGGGTTCAAGTGAACAGCGTCAGCGATTTGGCCTTGGCCAAATGGTTGCGACGTGTGGATGCGTCGGGCCATCCGTTTTGCACGGGCTATCGACTTAAAACTGCATGGGGTACTTGGTAGCGGAGGAGGGACTTGAACCCCCGACACGCGGATTATGATTCCGCTGCTCTAACCAACTGAGCTACTCCGCCGAAGTGCCGCGTAAGTAGTCCGTCACTTGGGCAGGGTCAAGAGCGAATCTATGACTTTTCTGCGTCGGGCGCTTTTTCTTTTTGCGGTGCGGTTTGCAGGAGGTGAGCTTGCTATGGTGCGGGGTGGAAAACGGCCGTTTTGAAAGGCTTTAAAACATGTAAAGTGGCGCTGGGTGAAAGCATTAAACTTTTGCAAACCCGCGCCACATTGTTGTGCAAGTTTTTAAAACAACGGCCTACGTCGCGACAATGACCCACGGCGTGTCAAAGCTGTGTTCTTCCAGATTCGGCGTCTCGCCAATGCGGTCGACGACAGCAAAAAGCCCGTTGCCGGACAGCGGCGTGAGCACCCCATGCCATGTGCCACGGTGAAAGTTGATCGCTTGCGCCCCATCGGTCACAAAAGCCTTTGGGGTGGCCTCAGGTCCATCAGAAACGATCACCAGAAACGGGTCGTCTGACATGGGCACAAACGCTTGTGAGCCCTCTGGGTGGCGCTCTATCAGGTCCAACGTATAGGGCAGGGCGCGCAGCTCGGCTTTGAAGATAGAAATCCCCACGCGTGCGTCCATCACATCGACCTTTGCGCGGTCGTGAAACCGCCCGCATTTGCCAGCATTGATGATCTTATCCGGCGCACCGCAGCAGTCCAAAACATCGCCGTAGGGGGCGAAGGCTTCGGGTGTCAGCTGCGTGGTGGAAATGGTGCGGCTCATCGGCGTGGGCCACCCAAATCAAGGGAGGCATGACGGTTCACGTCCTTGTACAAAAGGTAGCGAAACGGTTCATCCCCCGTGGCGATACAGGCCTGCGGGCAAAAGGCGCGCAACCACATGAAGTCACCGGGGCCGACATCGACCCAATCCTTATTTAACAAATACTTAGCCGTGCCAGACAGGACATACAGCCCGTGTTCCATCACATGGGTTTCGGCAAAAGGAATGCGTCCACCGGGCAGGATGTTGACGATATTGACGTGGCAATCATGGCGCAGATCGAAGGGGTCGAAAAACCGCTGTGTTGCCCACACGCCATCGCAATTCGGCATCGCACTTTTGACCACTTCGGTCTCATGGATGGTGAAGGCTTCAAGCGGGTTGAGGCTTTGCATATGGTCGTAGCGTTTGCGGATCCAGTGGAAGCCACAAGGCGCGTCAGAGGTGTTCCAGATTTCCCAATGGGCCCCAGCGGGGATATAGGCCAAAGAACCCGCTTTGAGGATAGAACGCGCCCCACCGATGGACAGGCGCACCTCTCCAAAGGCCACGAATAAGATGGCTTGCGCTTCGATATCCGGTTCGGGATCAGAGGTGCCGCCAGCGGGGGCCAATTCGACCGCATATTGCGCGAATGTTTCGGCAAATCCGGTCAGAGGACGGGCCAAAATCCACATGCGCATGCCGTTCCAGCCCGGTAGGAAACTGGTGACGATATCGCGCTGCACTGAGGCAGGGATGACGGCGTAAGCCTCTGTAAATACTGCAGTTCCTTCAGGATTTTCCGATTGCGTAGGCAAGCCACCTGGCGGAAAAGCATAGGTCAAAGTCTCGGTCATTTTGTGTCTTTCAGCGCGCTTAGAGCGCCATGTCATGCAAACGGTGATAGGCAATGCGTTCGACTTGGCTGCAAGCAGCCGCGAACTCCACCTCTTTCGAGTGGGTCAGTCGTGTGTGAAATGCCTCTAGGATTGACGCCTTGGTATTCTCTTTTACGGCGATGATAAAGGGGAAGCCGAATTTTTCGGTGTACTGG